>RFQF01000192.1 GCA_009925805.1 Flavobacteriia bacterium
GGACTGAAGTAGTAAGGTACTTACCAAACCGATGAAAGGAAGCGGAACGTACTTTCGAAAAACCTCATGATAACGTGTTTCTTGGTTCATCGCCTAAAGCCAACATGGACAGTCCCTTGCTTCCGGATTATACGGTTGGGTATATTACGCAGTCCAGCATTATCTTAGAATTTTCACCAACCATTATTTCCTTGATTCTTGCCGGAAAAGTAGGTTCGAATATTGCCTCCGAAATCGGTACGATGCGCATCACGGAACAGATCGATGCCTTAGAAATTATGGGGGTAAATTCGTTGAATTACATCGTGCTACCCAAAATCGTAGCCTCCGTGTTGTACTTTCCGGTACTGGTAATTTTTTCGATGTTTCTTGGAATGCTCGGAGGCTTTGCCGCCTTGGTAATTTCCGGTTTACAAAGTCCAGAAACGTATGTACTTGGACTTCGATCTTGGTTCGAAGTGTATAACGTTTATTATGCATTAACCAAAACCGTTGCTTTCGGATTCATTATCGTTTCGGTTTCTTCCTTTTATGGATATTATGTAAAGGGGGGATCGCTCGATGTAGGAAAGGCCTCGACTAAATCGGTTGTGACAAGTAGCGTGGTTATTCTGATCGCCAACTTCATTATAACTAAACTTATGCTGCTCTAATGATTGAAGTGAAGCAAGTAAATAAGTCTTTCGCGAAACATCAGGTGCTCTTTGATGTTTCTGCCACTTTTGAGACGGGAAAAGTCAATTTAATTATAGGTCAATCGGGCCAAGGAAAATCGGTACTTGCAAAATGCATGGTGGGCCTGCATGAAGTGGACTCGGGAAGTATTCTTTTCGACGGAAGAGACTTCACCTCGCTCGAAAAAAGCGAAAAAAGTGAAATTCGTCAAGAAATCGGGATGTTGTTCCAAGGAAGCGCTTTATTCGACTCAATGACCGTTGAGGAAAATATTAAATTCCCGCTTACCATGTTTTCAAAATTGACTAAAAAAGAAATGCAAATGCGGGTTGACTTTTGCTTGGAACGGGTGAATTTGAGCGGAAGAAATGGGTTGTATCCTTCAGAGTGTTCCGGTGGAATGCAAAAACGGGTGGGCATTGCACGAGCTATATCCATGAATCCAAAATACCTGTTTTGTGATGAACCCAATTCCGGTTTAGATCCTAAAACAGCCATCGTGATTGACGGTTTGATCAAAGACATTACCTACGAATATGGAATCACTACCGTGGTAATAACCCACGACATGAATTCGGTCATGGAAATTGGCGACAGCGTATTGTTCATTCACCAAGGAAAAAAATGGTGGGAAGGGGATCGCCATTCCATTATCACTGCCGAAAATCCCGAAATCAATGCGTTTGTGTTTGCTTCTGAATTCATGAAGGAAATCCGGACATCCCTCAAGGGCCAAAATCAATAACCCCATATTGGATTTTTTCATTTCTTTTGTATCTTTGCCGTCCAATTGGCTCAAAGGACCTTAATAATTGGAAATGCGGATGTGGTGAAATTGGTAGACACGCTAGACTTAGGATCTAGTGCCGTGAGGTGTGCGGGTTCGAGTCCCTCCATCCGCACCAAATAGGTCTCGGGAAATCGGGACCTTTTTTTTTGAGGATAAAACAGTAAATTATGAACGTTACTCAGCAAGATATCGATGCACAGAATGGGCTATTGATTGTAGCCATTGAGCCCATCGATTATACCCATAAAGTAAAAGGACAACTGGAAAAATACCGTAAATCGGCCAAAATTCCGGGTTTTCGACCCGGCCACACGCCGTTGGCTGTCGTTGAAAAGCGGTTCGGAAAAGCGGTGTTAGCGGAAGAATTGAATCAACTGGCCAACACGGGAATTCAACAATTTATTCAAGACAATGGCTTGGAATTGTTGGGAAACCCCATTCCTTCGGAAAATCATGCAATGGAGGGTGATTTCGAACACCCGGGCACCTTTAAATTCACCTTTGAAATCGGTCGAGCCTCTTCTTTTGATTACCAAGTGGTGCTGAAATCCGGCGTTGAATATCATACCGTTCGTGTGGATGATAAATTGATTAATCAGCAAATCGAAGACATTCGTCGGCGGTATGGCAACTTAGGCAACGTAGAGGAAATTGGTGAAAAAGATCTGGTGATTGGCACGTTTCAGGAAATCACTGAATCCGGTGAACTTTTGGAAGGAGGCATTCAACATACTACTACCCTATCCCTGGAGTTTTTACCTAACCCGGAAGCTGCAACACCCCTATTCGGAAAAAAACCGGGGGATTCTATCCATTTAGATCCATCCACGGTTTCCAAAGATGCGGAAGACACGGCTTCATTGCTCGGGGTCTCCCTCGATAATTTACCGGAAACTACCCAAAACTTTCGTTTCACCGTGACGGAAATTAAACGCATGGAGCTTGCGGAATTGAATGCAGAACTCTTGAATAAGTTATTTCCAGATGGAGAAATCATGGAAATAGAAGGCCTGAAGGAGCGGGTAAAAAAAGACCTGGAAGGAATGTTTGAACGCGATGCCGACCGGATGCTTACCCGAAAGGTTTATGATCTGCTTCTTCGAGATGTGGTGATCGAATTTCCAGAATCGTTTTTAAAACGTTGGATTAAATTGAGTGCTACCAACCCCATTTCGGACAGCGATATTGATCGCGAATTTGACGACTATTTAAAATCCTTAAAATGGCAACTCATTCAATCGAGAATTTTCAAAGACAACCAAATCCAGCTCACTTTTGACGAGGTGATGTCGTTTACCAAAGGACTCATTGTAAGCAACTACGCCCAATATGGCATACCTGCGCCAGAAGAAAACGTGTTGGAATCATCAGCCCGAGAACTGCTGTCGAAAAAAGAACAAGCCAATAATATTTACGACCAGCTAGCCGAGGAGAAATTAACCCGGTTTTTCAAAGGAAATGCGAGTTTAAAGATGAAACCC
>RFQF01000193.1 GCA_009925805.1 Flavobacteriia bacterium
GAAAAGCACGTTGGGTAAAGATTTAGCGAAGGCGCTCGGTTACGTGTTCATCGATTCAGGCGCCATGTACCGGGGGGTGGCACTGTTCGCCCTTGAAAATCAGTGGGTGGCGGGAAATGTCGTGGATGCCGGAGCCATCACCGCAAAATTGTCAGAAATTCAGCTTCAATTCAGTGCCGATTCGGGGCAGCACTTACTGCTCAACGGGCGTGACGTCAGCCGCGAAATACGCGAATCTCAGGTGTCAGAAATCGTGTCCTCGGTGGCAGCGATTGGCGCGGTACGCGAAAAATTGGTAGAATTGCAACGCGCGATGGGCATGAACGGGGGAATCGTAATGGATGGTCGCGACATAGGCACGGTGGTCTTTCCCCAGGCCGAGTTAAAGTTGTTCATTACCGCGGCGCTTGAAATTCGGAGTGAACGCAGGTTCCTTGAAATGCAAAAGAACAATGCCCAAACTACGCTGCAGGAAGTGCGTGACAATTTATCCCTACGCGATGCCTTCGACACCCAACGAGCGATAAGTCCGTTAAAGCAAGCCGCCGATGCGGTGGTTATAGATACGGGGAATATCGGTCGTGAAGAACAGTTGCAGCAAGCGTTAACCCTTGTAGAATCAATCGTAGGTCATGAAGTATAGTCTTATCCTTGCATGGTTTGTACTGTTGGTAGCTTGTACCACAGACCGTCCACCGAAAGCACCCATCGATACCCCAAAACCCCAGTCCAACTCCAACGAAGACCTTGAAACCCGAGCGCGTCGCCATGTGGAAGCGCAATTACAAATTCCAGTAACTGAAAAATACGGGCTTCAAATCCTACGGGCATCCATGGATGGAGACGGTAAAGAAGATGCGATCATAGCCGTAAACCGATTGGAGCACGCATTGGAATCCGCTGCTAAAAATGCAAATTCCGCTAAATTGGCGGAGATTGGTTTCGTGGGAAATCACAACCTTCTTTTTTACTATGATGGTGGCTTAGACCAATTATCGCCTCCGATTGCTGTGCCCTCCTCCCCTTACCTGCCCTTAGAAATATCGTTTGCCTCGATTACTTCTGCGCAATTCCAAGACTTTGTGGTGGGATACCGTATTCGAAATTCTGCGTACCGCGCTTTTTTTACCATTGAAAAACATACCCCAGTCCGCTATTTTGAATGGCCTGAATTCGATGAGTTAGGTACATCCAAGGCCAAGGCTTTTGTTTTTGAATACGTTCCAGGTTCTATAACGTCGCGAAAAAACATACAAATCTACGATGCGCGCATCGAGGTAGCCGATACCGTTAAACACTGGAACCTAGCTCGTCCAAAACGCATTAAAAGCAACACCTTGCTTCATGAGTTCTTTTACCTACCGGCGAAAAACACGTACGTAACGAAGGCATCCAATGGCATCGAATAAGGTACAGACTTTCTACGATGCTTATGTTCAGCAGCAAGTGGAAACGGGCATTAACGACCGAATCTACGGAGTTTATAAACGGTTACTAACGCTGGGCCTAAACCCGCGTTCATCGGTTCTGGAATTGGGATGCGGCGTAGGTATGATGACCTCACTGCTCAAGCGCACGGTTACCCAAGGAAAAATTCATGCAATAGACCTGAGCGAGGGTTCAATTCGCTATGCGAAAGAAAAATTCGCTTCGCCCCACGTTGCATTCAGCACCCAGGACATCACCGAGTTTAGCACCTCCGTGCTTTCTCCGGATTTCATTACCCTGATTGATGTGTTAGAGCATATTCCGTTGGATCAGCACGCAGCCTTGCTGGAGCGCATAAGTAACGCCATGGGGCTACATTCGCAATTTGTGATCAACCTGCCCAATCCTGAATACATCGCCCACGACATTGCATTGGAAGCGGATTCGTTGCAGGTAATTGATCAACCGGTACCTTTTGCGAACTTAATCCACCAGTTGGACAAGGCCCACTTGGAGTTGATGCACTATGAAAAATACGGCATCTGGCACCACGACGAATACCAGTGGTTTGTGCTGCGAAAAAAGCGGCCCTTTGCGGAAAAAGCGCTCGACGATTCTTTGACGATTACGCAAAAGATCTTACGAAAAATCCGTCGTTTACGCATGCGTCGTTTATCCCGCTTTTAACCAAGGGGGGACAAGTTAACGTTGCATTGCCAGGTAATAAGCCCTCTCGAATTGAAAGACGTTCAAGGATAATTCGAACGCTTTTGAAAGCAGCGTGGAAAGATCGGTGAGGTTTTCTGATGCGCAAGCACCGAGACATGTTCCTTGATTTAACACGAGAACTTCATCCATCAACCTGAAAACGGGACCGATGGAATGATCGACCAAAATAACCGTATAAGCTTTTGACATTTTAATTTTTTCCAATTCGTGCACAAAATCGAGGTAAACGGAAAAATCCAAATTGGAAAAAGGTTCATCGATTAAAAATACCCCATGCTCCACGGTGAACTCCAATTGATTCCATACCCGCGCCAAATGAACCCGTTGCTGTTCTCCACCACTTAGGGTGTGATATCGGCGTGAAGAAAGATGCTCAATTTTCCAGGTGCTTAATTGTTGTGCTGTTTTTTGTTCGGTTAAACCCCACGATTCTTGGCGGATAAAAGGAAATCTTCCCATGGCCACCACCTCTTCAACCGTCAAATTCAATACATCATGAAGTTTCTTTTGAAGCAAAACCACGCGGTTTTTTTCGTTGAAATAATCGTGTTGATGGTTTAATCCAAAAAATTTCCCTGAGGTAGGCTTAATTAATCCTGCAAGCAGGTGAAGTAACGTGGACTTCCCAGCTCCATTAGGCCCCATCACCAGGTAACATTTTCCTGGAAGGAAATCAAAAGAGAAATCCTGGATGATGTGTTTGTAGGATAGCTGTACTACTTCCATAGCCTTGATTTTAACGCTGAGATAAACATAGGGACGCCTACCAAGGAGGTAACAATGC
>RFQF01000194.1 GCA_009925805.1 Flavobacteriia bacterium
GTTACGCTGTATAAACCGGGGGTATTGTAGGTGACCAACGGATTCTGCGTCGAGGAAGTCGCAGGCGTTCCTCCCGAAAAACTCCAAGACCAACTGCTTACAGAATTGTAAGAATCATCGCTAAATTGAACTTGTTCCCCAACGCAAAGGGTGGTACGATTAGCTGAAAAATCCGCTTTACACAAATAAGGGGTAATTCCCGCGCCTACCGCCGTCAGGTTGGCTTGAGAAACTACATTCGCTCTTCCGGTGTTGTTGCTCTGTAGTGCCGTTCTCATGCGCGTTTTTTGTCCTGGGGTAAACATTTTGGAGCAATATGAATAATCCATGTAATTTTCCACATTGTCTTTGATATCAAAGCCCCAATAGGCATTATCGGAATTGCAGGTATTAGAACTTAAAATACATGCTTGTACACCAATGCAATTCGGGGTATCCTGCACGTTGTCATCGGTGGAACAGCTCGAAGCATTCCCAGGATTATTGTTGGGACCCCAAGTATGGCTTAAATTCAACCAGTGGCCTACTTCGTGGGTCAATGTTCTGCTGCTGCTCACGGAACTTGTTCCTATGGATCCTACATAATCGTGCAGCACCCAAATGCCATTGGTCATCTGGCTTGCAGAAAATCCAGAAGGGTTGGTGGTATATCCAGCAGCTCCACCAATATCGGCGCAGATAAACACATTCAAATACTTATTACCTGCCCATGCCCCGTTGTAAACATCATTTCCTGAAACAATAGCATTTACCTGTGCCGTACCATCGGCTCCATTCGTTGTTTCCGAGGAAACGGTGCGTGTGATTCCTTTAAAACACTGACCATTAGGCGCTTTTGTGGCTAATAAAAACTCCACTTCGATATCCGCTGGCATTCCTTGGAACTCCGATTGCACATTGTTGGCGTCTTGGTTAAGCAATCGATAGTCACGGTTTAAAATGCTCAAGGCGTCTAAAATTTGGCTGTCTGAAATGTTCTCGGGACCATTATTATGTAAAACATGAAACACCACAGGAATTTTGTACACGATGCCTTTCTCAATGGGTTTAGCCGCGCAATGCAATTCGTCCAAAGAATCCAAAATCCGCTGTTGAAGGTACGCGGGGTCTTGCATTAAAGCCGCCATTTTCTTGTGTTGGTGGCAATATTCAACAGCCTCCCCTTCTCGCGCATTCGTGGGGTCAAAAAGATTTTTTTGAGCAAAACACTCCAACGAAGACAGCGATAAGAGTACAATCAATATACGTTTCATGCGATAATTTTTTTGCTAAAATACGACTAAAAAACAACCCTTCAAATCCTTTTACAAGGAAATGCGAATTGGCGTATCTTTGTTGCATGAAAGCCAAAACAGCATCGGAATCGCTATCCATCACCACCCACGTGGTCTTACCGAACGACACCAACACCCTAGGTAATTTATTTGGAGGGCAATTGCTCGCCTGGATGGATATCATTGCGAGCGTCGCGGCGCATCGCCATTGTAAACGGGTGGTTGTCACCGCATCGGTCAACAATGTTTCATTTAAAATGCCGATCCCCGCGGCCTCTTTGGTAACGCTTGAAGCGAAAGTTTCACGGGCCTTTAGCAGCAGTATGGAAATTTTTGTGGATGTATTTATGGAGGACCAAGTAACGGGACAGAAAGTGAAGTGCAACGAAGCGATTTACACCTTTGTGGCCGTGGATCAACATGGTGGACCGATTCAAGTACCGGAACTTATTCCCGAAACTGAAGAAGAAATCGCTCGATTTAATGGGGCTTTGCGGCGGAGGGAACTCAATTTAATACTTGCAGGAAAAATGAAACCTTCTGAGGCGACCGAAATCCGAAAAATATTCTTGGAAGATGAAGTTTAGTCTTCTTTTCACCTTGCTTTTTCCAACCTGCTTCTTTGCTCAATTCCAAGGGGATTGGTTTGGTACACTCAAGGTACAGGGGCAAGAATTACCCCTTGTACTTCATCTAAAAGAGAGCCAAGGAGCGTTGACGGGAACCTTAGACAGTCCAAATCAAAAGGCCTTTGGGATTCCCATAAACACCCTCGAAGTTTCAGGAAAAAAATTGGCGTTTACCATCGATAAATTACAAGTTTCGTATCAAGGAACGCTATCCGACTCATCGGTAATTGTGGGCGATTTCAAGCAAGGCACCTTCAAGGCTTCCCTCGATTTTAATCAACAAGGCATATCAGAGCAAAAAACAAAAAAACTGCAAGATCCTAAAGAACCAATCCCTTATTTACAGGAAGAAGTAACCATATATAACCCCAAAGGTAATTTTAATTTAAAGGGTACTCTGACACATCCTGAACAAGAACAATTGATCAAAACTCCTTGTGTTATTTTAATTACAGGAAGCGGTCCTCAAGATCGAAACGAAGAGATTCTTGGTCATCGCCCGTTCTTGGTTTTAGCCGACCGATTAACGCGTTCAGGTTATGGTGTTTTGCGCATGGATGACCGGGGAACTGGACTATCTGAGGGGGTGTTTGATGGTTCAACTTCTAAAGACTTTGCAACAGACATTGAATCGGCGATCGCTTTTGTCAAGACCTTATCGTATATCGACACCCAAAAAATTATTTTAATGGGGCACAGTGAAGGAGGAATGATTGCCAACATGGTTGCGGCCAAACATCCCGAAGTCTTTGGGATTGTTTCGTTGGCTGGACCAGGGATAAAGGGGTCAGAGCTTTTATTGGATCAGCAACAACGCATTGCCGAAGTAAACGGTGCACGTGCCAAAGAAGTGAAAAAAACGCAGGAATTTTCTGAGAAATTATTCGCCATTCTAAGCTCGAGCAATCAGGAAATTCAAGAAAACGCTCGAAATTTTTTACAAGAATATGCGGGAAAATTACGTAAAAAAGACTTACAAGAAATCGGTGTGAACAACCGTGAAGCATGGATAGATGCAATCCTTTCT
>RFQF01000195.1 GCA_009925805.1 Flavobacteriia bacterium
TCCTACCAATCCGCAACACGTCATCGCCGCTTGGATGGGTTTTCAGTTCAATCAAAAAGTCGTCATAAAATCCGCGGTATCTTTCAACGGCGGAAGTTCTTGGTCCAATCACACCTTTCAACCCCACGAAATTCCCGGAAATTCTTCGGCCGATGTGAGCTTGGGTTTCGACCCACAAGGGCGTGCCTACATGTGCTACATTGATTACGACAATGTAAGTTGGTCGCAGGGAAAAGTGGTGGTTCGAAAGTCCTTGGATGGTGGAATTACATGGGGAAATTCCGTGGAAGTCATCAACGTGACGGATTGCCCTGGCAAATTATGCATCGATCGTCCTTGGATGGTCATTGACCCTTCAGGAAATACGCCTCAGTCGGCGATCTATGTCACCACCATGAATGCCGACCAACCCGCTTTGGTATCTCCGCCGTACAACCCATACTTAAGCGTAAGCGTGGATGGTGGTCAATCTTTCCTAGCGCCAAGGCTTCTCGACACCTTGAATTACCTTGCCGGTACAACAATATCGCAACCCGCCGCTACGCCCTGCATGGATGGCAATGGACGATTTTATGGCATGTATCCATCCTACGTGGTCGTACAATCAGCCTATCCCCGTCAAATACTCGCTTATTCCGACACCAAGGGAGCCAGCGTAGACCATCACACCGCATATCAAGGCTTGAACATTGGAGTAAGCAACAGCCTTTTTAAACGTGGGGGAAAACTCGCGGCCGACAAAGCCCACCCAGGACACCTGGCCTATTGTTTTCTGAGCGGCATGAACGACCAAGCTGATATTTATGTCATGGAATCAACCGATGGTGGCATCTATTGGTCACCGATGCAACGCGTGAATCAAGACCCCTTGAACAACCCGCGGGTACAGGATTTGGTTTGGGCAGATTTTAACCTATCCGGGGACTTGGTGGTTACCTGGCGTGATCGAAGGAATGCCCCAGCCGACGGTTATGAGCAACCTACAGAAATTTATGCCTCAGTAAAGTTCTACGGGAATGTGGCCTTTACCAGCGATTACCCCATTTCTTCTACGGCAGCTGCCCACGATACCATCTTGGAAACCAGTGGGAACGATTTTATGAGCGTCGTCTTTCATGGGGACACTTGCTACGCCGTTTGGGGTGACGTACGGAGCGGCAGCCTTAAAATTTACCTAAACAAATGGAACGTCCATACGCAAAGCGGAAGCCTTACCTTGGTAGCCAGCGACGAAGCTGTGAGCCTTTATCCCAATCCCGTAACCGACGCACTTTACTTGCACGAATGCACCAATGGAACGGTCTCGGTCGTAATTCTGAACGCGCAAGGGCAACAGGTAAGAACCCAAACTTTCTCTCCGAATAGCGAAAAACCGGGGTGGATTTCCGTTCATGAACTGCCCGAAGGAATTTATTTCTTGCAATACAGCACCGCGAAGGGCTCAAAAACGCTAGAATTTGTGATTCAACGATAATTTATCAACAATAGCCGTTCGCAGGATTTACCACAGCATGAAAACAAGTAACTTTGTACTATGAGCAGTTTTGTCGTTTCGGCTAGAAAATACCGTCCGCAAACCTTTGATACGGTAGTCGGGCAAAGCGGAATAACCGAAACGCTCAAAAACGCCATCAAAACTGGTCATTTAGCTCAGGCCTTTTTATTTTGTGGTTCGAGAGGGGTTGGAAAAACGACCACGGCACGCATCTTAGCAAAAACCATCAATTGTTTCAACCGTACAGAGCGCATGGAGGCTTGCGACATCTGTGATTCATGTGTTTCCTTTAATTCAGGGAATTCGTTGAACGTATATGAATTGGATGCCGCCTCCAACAATTCTGTGGATGACATACGCGGTTTGATTGATCAAGTGCGCATTGCCCCGCAGCTTGGGAAATTCAAAGTTTATATCATCGACGAGGTGCACATGTTGTCTGCGGCAGCATTTAATGCTTTTTTGAAAACCTTGGAGGAGCCTCCGGCTCATGCCGTTTTTATTCTAGCTACCACCGAGAAGCATAAAATCATTCCAACTATATTATCCCGTTGTCAGATCTTTGATTTTAGCCGGATTCGCGTGGGTGATATTACACAACACCTCGTTCAAATTGCCGATCAGGAAGGAGTATCCTATGAAATGGAAGGACTTCATTTAATTGCCAGTAAAGCCGACGGTGCGCTGCGCGATGCGCTTTCGATATTTGACCAATTGGTAACTTTTAGCGGGGGAAATATTACTTACCAGCAGGTCTTGAATAATCTCCATGTATTGGACTATGATTATTATTTCAACATCGTGGACTACCTCCGTAAAGAAGATATTGCCGGAGCATTTTTAATTTTCCATGATATATTAAACCGCGGTTTCGATGGCCATCAGTTCATGCTTGGTTTAGCAGAACATTTTAGAAACGTATTGATGGTGCAGGATATTCGTACCACACCCTTGTTGGATGTCACCGATACCGTTCGTCAAAAATTCACACAACAAGCGGCAGAATGGAAAAAACAACCCCTTGTGCGCGCCCTCTATGCTTTGAGTAAAGCGGATGTGGCCTATAAAAGTGCCAAAAACCAACGCCTTTTAATCGAGGTTACCCTCATGGAATTAGGCTCATTGAATCAGGAGTCGGAAAAAAAAAATCCCTAACGGATCCCATTGACATCCTCCCCTTCAAGGGACAAGTAACGAAAACAAAGTCCCAAGAGGTGAAGGAGAAGGTGCCCCCATACGAAGCCCCGTCGTCCAGCCCGGAGCCCCTAAAACCGAACATTCAAGTATCCCAGCCGTTCAGTATAAAAAATTCGTTGTCCGAATTCAAGGAAACCCCTGTCATTCCTGACAGCCAGTTACCAAGAACCCCTTTGAATAGCGATGCTTTACGAAAAGCCAGCAGA
>RFQF01000196.1 GCA_009925805.1 Flavobacteriia bacterium
ATCGCTTCGGTTTTCCGGATGTCTCTTCCTTTTCAAAGGCCTTCAAGAAACGATACGGTTCTTCCCCTGGAATCCTAAGAAAAAGCAATTTTTGACAAGGGATTTTTTCGATTTATAGGGTTCTTTGTCAAAAATTATCCTATGAATCGCTTTGGGATCCTTCTATTTTTCTGTCTTTTTGGTTTTTCTTCGAATGCTCAGTTGACACGCAAGGCGCAGTTGGGTGTTCGGATGGAGTTTGTTAAGGAACAAGACTTCCAGGGTTGCAAAGTACTGGAGGTCCGCGGAGGTACCGCTGCTCAACTGAAACTCAAGGAAAACGATGTTATCACCAAAATTGGTGATTCTGTTTTTTATTCCGATGCCGAATTTTTGAAGTTTTTTAATTCGTACCAACCGGGCACCGAACTAAAAATGACCATTCGTCGCGGGGCTAAGACTCTTTCGCTGAAAGGATTGGTGATGCCTCGACCCTTTGAAACCGATGACAATGCGGACGTCATCTACGATGAGGCACCTTACCGGGGCGGAAAGCTACGGGTTATCATTAACAAGCCTTTCAAAAAAGAGGCGATGCCTGCTATGTTGTTTATTCCGGGTTATACCTGCAATAGCATCGATGCTCTCAAGGATGATCATCCTTACAAACGCATTATCAACGCTTATGTGGATGCTGGTTATGTCACTTTACGAATCGAAAAAAGTGGGTTAGGGGATAGTAAAAACACACCGCCGTGTGAATCCTGCAATTTGACCGATGAAATCGAAAATTTTGAAGCAGGTCTCCTCAAGCTAAAGTCTTTACCTTATGTGGATACCAACAAAATCATCATTTTTGGTCATTCCATGGGCGGAATCGTTGCACCAGCACTTAGTTCAAAGCATTCGGTTGCCGGTGTGATTGTTTTTGGCACCACCGCCAAATCATGGTTTGAGTATCAACTGGAAATGTACAGGGTCCAGAATGCCTTGGCCGGAATGAATCCCTTGGAAGTGGAGCAATCGGTTATTGATCAATACGATTTGAACTATCGATTTTATGTTCAAAAGGAGCGATTGGAAGATATGGCCAAAGATCCTCGCTCGGATAGTGTTCTTAGGAATGTTTGGGGTTACGATGGCAACGGCAAGATCTACGACCGGAATGCCGAGTATTGGAGACAAATTCAAGATTTTCCGCATTTGCAGAATTGGAAAAACACCAGCGCCAAAGTCATGGTTCAATTCGGTGAATCAGATTTTCAAGCGTTTTCCAAAGCCGATCATCAACAGATTGTTCAAACCGTTAATTTTTTTCATCCGGATCATGCGACCCTCCGTGTTTTCCCGCAAACGGATCATTTCTTTGCCAAATCCGGCACTATGAAGGAGGCCTACGACAAATTCTCGAGCCGCAAGATTCAGCAGTTGTTTGACGAATACAACCCCGAAGTTGGCTTATCGGCCGTTGAATGGAGCAACGCGCTGTTCAAGCCTGAAGGCGAATCAGCCAAAGACCCCAAGGGATGGACCAAATTGAACACCGAACGTTACCCCGGAAAGCAGGACGATATAACCTTTGTTAATTCCAAATTGGGTTGGTATGTGAACGGGTACGGCCGGATCTATCATACCAAGGATGGAGGGGAGACGTGGTCTCTGCAACTGGAAAAGAAAGGCACCTTTTTTCGATGCATAGCCTTTGTGGACAGCTTGGTGGGTTTTGTCGGAACAGTGGGTACGGATTATTTCCCCCAAGTGACGGATACCATCCCGCTCTACGGGACAAGGGATGGTGGACGAACCTGGCAGCCGGTGACCTACCAAGGCCCCTATGTCAAAGGCCTTTGTGCCCTTGATATCGTCAAGGAACCCACCATTAATCAAGGCAGATCCGATTTCAAAGTTCACATTTTTGGGGTAGGGCGGGTTGGAAGCCCGGCTAATCGGATGGTATCCCACGATGGGGGCATGACTTGGACCTCCTACACCATGAATGAAGATTGCAAAATGTTGTTTGATATCAAAATGTTTGATAAGAACCACGGAATTGTTTGTGCATCTTCGGATGATGATCTATCCAAATCCAATGCCCTTCTCTTGAGAACAACCGACGGCGGCAAGACATGGAAGAAAGTCTATCAATCCAACCGACCTTACGAAACGACTTGGAAGGTTTCTTTCCCGACGGCTAACATGGGTTATGCGACTATTCAGTCCTACAACCCCGACACGACTGTCAAACAGCAGCGTATCGCCAAAACCACCGATGGTGGCTTGACTTGGTTCGAAATCGATTTGGTTGAAGATGCCAATGCAAGGCAATTTGGAATTGGATTTCTTAACGAGAACCATGGCTTTGTTGGCACCATGAACAGCGGCTACGAAACCCGGGATGGGGGTCGTTCCTGGACCCCTGTCAACCTTGGGAAAGCTTGTAACAAAATTCGAATTTACCGGGATTTGGATGGGAGTATTTATGGTTATGCCATTGGGGTAGATGTTTCAAAAGGCGTTTTTTGAGGAATAGCCTTCGCCTCGGCCTAGTGTGTTCCTTGATAAGATTCCATTCTTGGCGGGTTCTTTGGTTTTTGGTTTGGTGGCTTTGGAATCATAACGGGCCGCCATGCCTGAAACCCAATATGTGGGCATGGGGGACAAAATTCTGATTGTAGCTCATTCGCTATGTCGCTCGGGTCTTCCAGCAAGGAAAAGATCTATAACAAAGAATACCATGTCAAGGCCTGCCAAGATTTTGATCGTTTGGTTTAAATCAACGACGGGTACCGTTCCGCCTATCATAAACGGGCCTGGTACGCTTTTTCCGGTAGGATTAACCGTCTGCCCTGGTTGACTTGGATCGCAT
>RFQF01000197.1 GCA_009925805.1 Flavobacteriia bacterium
AAACAGCGGTGAACGGAACCAACGAGCAGTCCAAAAACGAAACAGCGACAAACGGAACCAACGAACAGCCCAAAAACGAAACAGCGTCGAACGGAACCAACGAACAACCCAAGAACGAAACAGCGGTGAACGGAACCAACGAGCAGTCCAAAAACGAAACAGCGACAAACGGAACCAACGAGCAGCCGAAGAACGAAATAGCGCAGAACGGTACCAACGAACAGCCCAAGAACCCAACGGCGGTGAATGGAATGAAGGAGATAGGGGAAGAGGGATTATCCCAACAAAAAGCAAGCGAAAAGCTTTCGACAGAGGTGGCGCATGATGTACAGCAACTGCAAACACTTAAGTCTTCAGAACCCAATTCCGTCAAGGAAAAGGTATACCGGGAATTAATGTCCGAAATTTCCCTGATTTCGGAAGTACTGAAATTAAAGGAGGTCATGGAACCGGGGGTGTTTGACCTGATTTTCAATCAACAGGAGTTGGTAGCAACAGCGCAACGCCTTGAGGAAAATCAAGCGGAATTCAACAAATCCTACCCAAGCGATTCCATTAACCTGAAGATCATACCACTGCTTCGAACGGTAACGGCCTCGGTAGGAACAGCGGGTAATCCCCCAAAAACCGATTTTACCGAGCGAACGGTAACTTCGGAGGAAGTTCGGTTATTCGCAGGAAATTCGGAATACGACCGCTACCTTACGTTGAGAAAAGAATTTGTTCGACAGGATCGGGAACTTCAGGAACTCGAGGAACAGTTAGCCCTCACGAAGATGGACTATTTTCGTGAAAAGGATTCCGTCCAAAAACGCAAGAAAGGGGAGGAGCTCGCATCGTTAGCGAATCAAGTGTTGTTGAAACAAAATCAGCGCAACGGTTCTTGGGAGGCTATGCAGCGAATGCAAGATCATGAAGCTTATGCTCGGATGGTACGCGAAGGGGCACTTCCGCTGCAGGGGGAAACGATACCAACGAAGAAAATTAGCTCGGCACAAGATCTCGATTTTACAATTTCCCAAGCTTCAGCAACCCAAAACAATCAATATCCCGTGCTTACCAGTATGCCAAAAGGATTGGTTTTTAGAGTTCAAGTGGGAGCATTTAAAAAAACGGTACCGGATTATTTTTTTCGCGAATTTTCTCCGGTAAGTGGGGAAGTGCTAACCAATGGATTAACGGCTTATTTAGCCGGATTTTTTGAGGCATCCATGAAAGCCATAGACGCACGCAACAGCATACGCCAATTGGGTTACAAGGACGCGTTTGTAGTAGCGTATTGCGATGGCGCAAGGATACCTTTTGCACAAGCGGTGGCCTACGAGAAAAATGGAATGTGTCAAGTTAGAAATCGTGTCGAATTATTGAACGAATCCTTTGCCATACTGCAACAAGAGGCTACCTCGGATACCTCCAACACCGCGAAGCCCAAGGAAGTATTTTACACCGTCCAAGTAGCCAGTTTAGCGCAAGAGGATCGTGGGAAATTAGCGAACGTTCCTGAATTGTTTTACCGTCTTTCGCCCACGGGTAAGTATAAATATATAAAGTGCGCTTAGGATCTTTTAATGCTTCTCGATTTATCGTCGCTCGCGACCCAAAAACGCTCGAGAGTGCTCCGATTGTTGTGGAGGACCTATCGCCATTCGAATGCATTTATTATGCGGACTTCGAAGTGAAAACACTTCAAGATTCAAGCGAACGCTTTGCTGTCATTGCTCAACAAGACCTCTCGCTAAGTATTCTTCATGATTTTGCACTAAAAAATAATATTCCGTTCGACGTTATTTCATCCGAGAACCAACGTACTGAATTTTTGTTTTTTTGTCAGCGAACGGACGATACCCAACGATTGACCGCTTTAGCGCAGAAATTGAAATTAGATATCCATAGGCAATAGTTATGAAAAAAAAGGAACAAGTAAGTACCGAAGAAACGGTTGATGTGCAAAATGAGTCTTCGTTAGTACTTTATAACGACGATTTTAACACGTTTGACCATGTAATCAATTGCTTAATAAAAATCTGTAAACATACTCCGGAAGCGGCAGAACAATGCGCGTTCATTGTGCATTACCGAGGCAAATGTGCGGTTAAGCACGGAACGTATGAGGATTTAGAGCCTCGATGCGTCGCTTTATTGGATCAGGGATTGTCGGCCGTAATTGAAATGTAATTATTCTCCTTCGGAGAAAATTTTAGCGAAAAGATCGGCATGTTTTTGCAAAATGACCTTTCGTTTCATGCTCAATTTTGGTGTAAGTTCCCCCCCGTCGATAGTCCAGGGTTCTAGGATTAACTCAGGTCGTTTAATTTGCTCATACGGAGCAAGGGTCTTGTTCAATTCGCGAATGAATCCGTTGATTTCTTTTTTTATACTTGGATGATTTACAAGATGCTCGTCAAATGGAATAGTTAACCCTTCTTTCTTAGACCATTCCCGGATGTAATCTTTGGAAAGAACAATGAGTACACTTGCGAATTTTTGGCTTTCTCCAATAACGCAACATTGTTCTACAAAACGGCACGCTTTTATTTTGTTTTCAATCATCAGCGGGGCAATGTACTTTCCTGCAGATGTTTTAAAGATTTCCTTTTTACGGTCGGTAATTTTTAAGAATCGTTCCTCCACGAAGGTTCCAATATCGCCGGTATGTAACCAACCGTCTTCGTTTATCATTTCGTTCGTAGCCTCCGGGTTTTTGTAATATCCAAGCATTACGCCCGGGCCTTTTACCAGGATTTCTCCGTCTTGCGCAATTTTTACTTGCGTGTTTTGGATTACCGGACCCACTGTTCCAATCCTTGTATCGTTAGGGT
>RFQF01000198.1 GCA_009925805.1 Flavobacteriia bacterium
TACCACAAAAGTAACAGTTAGCTATCAAAAAGGTTTCCTCAAAAATTTATTTCTACATTAGGGAAAAATTAAAGATTACGTGAGGAGTTTATTTCGCAGAAAGCAAGTATCAGACATCCTTTCCCAAATGCAACATTCCGAGAAGGAGGGACAGGATGGATTAAAAAAACACTTAAAGGTACGGGATTTAACCGCTTTTGGAATCGCAGCAATCATTGGTGCAGGTATTTTTAGCACGATTGGCGAAGCGAGTTACCAAGCAGGACCCGCCGTGATTTTCCTTTTCCTTTTTACCGCCGTCGCTTGCGGTTTCGCAGCTTTTGCCTACGCTGAATTCGCCTCGATAGTTCCTGCATCAGGAAGCGCCTACACCTATTCCTACGTGGCTTTTGGAGAAATTGTCGCTTGGATTATTGGCTGGGCCTTAATTATGGAATATGCGATTGGGAACATTACCGTTGCGATTTCTTGGTCGGATTATTTTACCGATATGCTAAGCCATATCCGAATTAGCAGTTTAGGGATCGAGGGCATTCATATTCCCTTATGGGCGCAAATGGACTATTTATCCGCATTGAAAGGCCATAGCCAGGCATTAACGTTGTTGGAATCCGGAAAAACCTTGCAAGACCTTGATCAAGCAACACGAACGGCGTACGAAGCGTACCAAAATAGCCCAACCCTTGGAGGACTCCATTTGATCCTGGATTTGCCGGCTTTGTTCATTATTGTGCTCATTACAGCCCTGGTTTATCGAGGAATTAAGGAAAGTCGAAATGCTTCTAATGCAATGGTGGTGATTAAACTGGCAATCATTCTTTTGGTTCTAGGGGTGGGGATATTTTATATTGATTCAGCGAATTGGTCGCCCTTTGCACCCAATGGGATTGGCGGAATACTGAAGGGAGTTTCCGCAGTGTTTTTTGCCTACATCGGTTTTGATGCGATTTCCACTACGGCCGAGGAGTGTGAAAATCCACAACGTGACTTGCCGCGAGGAATGATGTGGGCCATTATTATCTGTACCGTTTTGTACATTGCCATCGCTCTGGTATTAACAGGCATTGTTTCCTACAAAACGTTGCGCGTTGGCGAACCGCTTTCTTTTGTTTTTAAACAAATCAACCTGAGTAGTTTAAGTGGTGTTATTTCGATTAGTGCTGTAATCGCTATGGCTTCGGTGCTCTTGGTCTTTCAAATGGGACAGCCCCGCATCTGGATGAGTATGAGCCGCGATGGATTGCTTCCGCCTCGCTTTTCAAGAGTGCATCCTAAATTCAAAACGCCTTCCTTTGCAACCATAGTTGTGGGATTTGTGGTTGCGGTTCCTGCCTTATTCATGAACTTAACGATGGTAACCGATTTGTGCAGCATAGGAACCTTATTTGCCTTTGTGTTGGTATGTGGCGGAGTTCTGATGCTTCAACACCGAACCGATATTCCTCGGGGAAAATTTAGAACGCCGTATTTGAATGGAAAATACGTTTTACCCCTCTTGCTCTTAGTTGCAGCCCTTATTATAGGAACTCATTACCGATCCGAAGCATGGAACTTTTTAACGAATAAGGAAGAGTTGAAGTCCCGTGAAGAAATGATAGAAGGCTTAAATCCCAATGAAATTTATTTTCTAAAAAATCATTTATTGCACACCGACCGCACATCCTTCGTTGAGCATCAGGCAAACATTGGTGCATTTTACGATGTTTACGGCACGCAGCGCTTGGTGCGGGATTTGAAAATTCTAAATTTACCAAGAACCCATTTTTACCGCTACGGCTGGAGTCATTTTGTAGAAAAAATTCCAACCTGGATTTTCATCATTTTCACCTTATTTATTACGGTGTTGACATTTCTATATAATCTATCCACCATTCCGCTGCTCGGTCTTTTGTCTTGCCTGTACATGATGAGTGAAATCAAAGCGCAAAATTGGTTTTTCTTTTCCATCTGGCTTATCCTTGGCCTACTGATTTACTTCAGTTATGGTAGAAAAAACTCCAAACTAGGGAATAGGACTGCTTCGTAAAAGCATAGAATTACTCCATATTTCCTTATCTTTGTTAGCTTGATTACTGTAATCCTATGTTTGAAAATTTAAGTTCAAAAATTGAACGCGCTTTTAAAGTGCTGAAAGGCCAAGGCCAAATTTCTGAAATAAACGTTGCTGAAACCCTGAAAGAAGTCCGTAGGGCGTTGTTGGATGCGGACGTCAACTTTACCACCGCTAAAGATTTCACCAATAAGGTCAAGGAAAAAGCACTTGGAAGAGATGTACTAAAAGCCGTTTCACCGGGCCAGTTGATGGTGAAGATTTGTCATGAGGAACTCATTGAATTGATGGGGGGTAATGAAGCAGAAATCAACACCAAAGGAAATCCCGGAATTGTGTTAATGTCCGGGTTGCAAGGATCGGGAAAAACCACCTTTACGGGTAAACTTGGGGGTTACCTTAAAAATAAAAAAGGAAAAAAGGTTTTGTTGGTAGCGTGCGACGTTTACCGTCCGGCGGCCATTGACCAATTGCATGTGCTTGGGGAGCAGCTTTCGATTCATGTATTTTCTGACCGTGAAGAAAAGAATCCGGTGGAAATTGCACGTAAATCGGTTCAATATGCTCGGTCCAACGGTTTTCAGGTAGTTCTTATCGATACTGCGGGACGATTGGCAGTTGATGAGGCCATGATGCAAGAAATCGAAGCGGTCAAGTCGGCTATAAATCCAACTGAAACGTTGTTTGTGGTGGATTCCATGACCGGGCAAGACGCGGTGAATACAGCCAAAACCTTCAATGATCGTAT
>RFQF01000199.1 GCA_009925805.1 Flavobacteriia bacterium
AATGTTTCTGTTTTAGACTTACTTTTGAATACGGGACCGCAAGCCACAAAATTTCTAAGTAACGCATGAAACGCATAGCCATTTTAGGTTCGGGAGATTTAGCCATCCAAATCACCCACTTGGCGCAACAAAGCGGCAATGGCACCGTGGTTGGGTACTTCGATGATTTCAAGACTAAAGGTGAAATGGTGGGAACAGCCCCGATTTTAGGTGCAATAGCCGACGTAATGGATTCGTTTCAAAGCAAGATGTTTGATGAGCTTATTATCGGAATTGGCTATAAGCACATGGAGAAACGAGCCGCGTTGTATGAACATTTCGCCCCGAAAATTCCTTTTGCCCGAATCATTCATCCGAGTTGTATTATTGATCCCTCAGCTAAAATATTTCAAGGCAGTGTTTTATTTTCTGCCTGTGTATTAGATATGAACGCATTCATTGATGCCAATTGCATTCTTTACAACGGTTGCATCGTAGCGCACGACAGCTATGTCGAGAAGCATTGTATATTCGGGCCATCCGTGAACTTGGCGGGGTTTTGTAAAATTGGTCCTTCGGTGAATTTAGGCATAGGAACCATTGTATCCGATAGCATTTCCATTACCGAAAAAGTGCAAACAGGAGCGGGGACGGTGGTAATCAAACCCATCACAGAATCTGGCTTGTACGTCGGGGTTCCGGCAAAGAGAATACGATGATTCAATTCAATAAACCCCATATCACCGGAAAAGAATTTCGCTATATTGAGGAAGCGATTAACAACCAATGGATTTCGGGAAATGGTCCGTTTACAAAGCGCTGCCATCAGTTTTTCGAAGAACGCTACGGTTTTCCCAAATGCTTGCTCACCTCCTCATGCACCGATGCCCTCGAAATGGCCGCCTTGCTGTTAGATTTAGGCCCTGGCGACGAGGTAATTTTTCCATCCTTTACCTTTGTGAGCACCGTGAATGCCTTCATGTTGCGCGGTATTAAAGCCGTCTTTGCCGATTCCCTGCCGCATCACCCGAACATCGATCCGCAAGCCATTCGGGAACGGATTACCCCCCAAACGAAAGCCTTGGTGATCGTGCATTATGGCGGCGCAGCCTGCGCCATGGAGGAAATCCTGGAAATCGTCCAGGAACACAATCTATTGCTAATCGAAGATGCTGCCCACGCTATAGATGCGTATTACAAGAATAAACCCTTAGGAAGTTTTGGCCATTTGGCTACCTTTTCCTTCCATGAAACGAAAAACATCATTTGCGGAGAAGGAGGCATGCTCGTGATCAACGACGCGCGTTTCGAGGAACGGGCTGAAATCCTTTGGGAAAAAGGCACGAACCGCACGGCATTCTACCGGGGAGAAGTGGATAAGTATGGCTGGGTGGATTTGGGTTCTTCCTTTTTACCTTCCGACCTTACCGCTGCTTTTTTAATGGCGCAATTAGAATGCCTTTCAGACATTCAAGCAACAAGAAAAAACATTGTAGGACAATATATCAAGGGTTTAGATGAATTGATTAAAAACAATCTATTTCAAGTAGTTACACCTGAAGATTACGCTACCCAAAACGGACATTTGTTTGCGATCGTACTTGCGAATGAACCCGAACGAAGCGCCCTGATAAACCACCTCAAACAATCGGAAATATTCCCTGCATTTCATTACCAAAGCCTTCATAAAAGCCCTTATTTCACGAAGCTGCACGACGGCAGGGCACTCCCTCATTCAGACCGATTCTCGGAGGGCTTGTTGCGATTGCCGATGTATTACGACTTAAAAGAGGAAGAAATTCAAGAAATTTGTTGCGGAATTAAGGGATTTTATGAGGGGAGACAAAAATAAAGTGTTATTTATCGTAGCGGAATTTTTTCAGTCGGGAGCGAGCCGCTACATGTATGAAATCAATAAAACCATCAACAAGCACGCATTCGACCTCGAAATTTTGTGCTTTCATCCGCTCAACCATAGCCAAGCGTGGCAGGATGTTTACTACGAAAAAAATCTCGCTTTAGGTACTGCCATTCATTTTTGGGACGACGTTAACGTGCTATATCGTCCTACCTTGATCGAACGAATTCGAAAAAAAATTAAGAAGACACCTTTTCCGCATGAACGCAAGCCCTTGCATGATTATCTATACAAAATTCAATTTTTCAAAACCCAAAAAACTATTTGCTTTTTGATAAGCAGAAAAGGTACCGGTTTTTATCCAGTTTTGAAGATTCCATGATACAACTGGAATTGCAGGAATTCTCCGATTTTACGCATTACTTTTTTCCGCTGAGCATTACGATACAGGAAGAATTCGTAAAAACCGACTTCGAAAAAACAGCCAACCCTAAAATCGGAATTTTTACCCGGTTGTGCAATACCAAACCCTTGAGTCCTTTTTTTGAAGCATTTCGACAGTTGTTGCGAACCAATCCCTCTGCAGAACTGCACATTTTCGGCACAGGTGATCCACAGCAGGAAGGTATGGTGGATGAAATTCGTGCACTCGACATCGAGTCTGCTGTTTTTTTTAGAGGCCATAGTTATACCATGGTAGAGACGGCAGTAAACGAAAATTTAACCCTTACTTGGATGCACAGCTACTACGGAATACCCGGAGGGTTCGCCTCTTTCGATTTGTGCACCACTAAAATCCCCCAGTTGTTTTGGAATTTTACGCCGAATTTTTCCGTCTCCTACAACGCATGCTATCCCATTTTTGAAGTTGAAACATCGTTTGTACGCCAAACTCTGTACTTATTGCAAGATCCTGAAGAGGCTCAAAAGCTA
>RFQF01000200.1 GCA_009925805.1 Flavobacteriia bacterium
AAGTACGCTGCACCTGAAATAACCCCCCAAAGTACGCTGTTATCACGATCCGTAGCTTCGCCGAAGAATCCGGTAACTAACATGACTACTGAAGCCAAAATCAATTGCCAAAGTAAGGACGTTTTGGCACCTGCTTTTTTGGTAATGAGATAAAACTCCACGCACATTAACGGAACCGTTAATAACCAATCCACATAACGGAAGAACGTAGGGGAACTTCCTGTTTGGATAAAATAATCACGCATGTAGTAGTAATGTACTGCTGCAATAAACGTGATGAGTCCCGAAACCAACACGGAAGTGCGCCACTTTTCGCTCACGTTTCGGATTTCAAAAAAGAAAAAGGCAGAAGCTGCCATCATCGCCATGGTCCCGACGAAAAAGGTAAAGGCCGTGGCTTGGTTGATTCCTAAGCCTTGGCTGGCATCAAATAAATTGGATGCAGTAATAGATAAGAACATATAAAAAAGATTTAGTTTTCCCTACTCTGTCTTAGGATTTTCGGGTTACTCCATTTTTGTAAACAGTTGAATAACAAATATAAAATATTTTTGTTTAATCCTCAGTAAAAAATATTTAACAAAATATTTACGGTCGATTCACAAACCGAAAAGCCGGATTGAAGAGAAACTTTTTATCGGTGAGTGTTTTTAGAAACGCCAGGAGGTCTTTTTGTTCCGCATCGGTCGTTAAACTCGAGGAACGGGAAAGGGATTTACTGATGGGTTTTTCCCAGCGGGATGGCGCCGCATAGTGCTTGATTACCTCTTTAAGTTTGGCTATCCGGCCGTCGTGCATGTAAGGAAAACTGTATTCCACATTCCGTAAGGTCGGTACCCGAAACAAATAAACGTCCTTGGCATTCCCCGTGATTACTGCTCTCCCGGAGTCCAAAAATGCCGGATTGGGGCCAATGCCATTCGCTTCAAACTTAAAATTGGTAAATAAAGGCTCAGTATGGCATTGATTACAATGCTTTTGAAACAATCGGTAGCCTTTGTTTTCTTGTTCCGTGAATTTCGCCTCATGACGCATAACGCTGTCGTATTTGCTGTTCGCCGATACCAATGAAACCGTAAACTGCCCCAAGGCTTTAAGCAGATGGCTTGTTTTGATTTCGGGGGTTTGGAATACCTCTAAAAAGGCCGCACGGTATAGGGGATTCGCATTAAGTTTCCGCAGCACTTCTTCCAAAGAATGGCCCATTTCGTCTGGATGAATGATAGGATTAACCGCTTGGGCATTCAGTTCCAATACGCCTCCGTCCCAATGAAAAAAGGGATACCAGGCCAAGTTCATCAAGCCCGGAGCATTCCGATTTCCCACCCGGGATTCAATCCCATGGCTCGTGGCATGGTCCACATGGGCAAAAGCGGTGTACTGCAAATGACAGGAGGCGCAGGAAACGGTGGAATCGCGGGAAAGCACGGGGTCGTAAAACAAGGCCCTGCCCAAGGCAAACCCTTTTGCCGTTATGGGATTTTTCTCAAATGCATACGTAGGCTTTGGCCATCCTGCCGGAAGGTAATACAGGCCATCTTCAGAATCCAAGGAAATAGCGAGCAATGCCAAAACCAATGTGCCGAACGCAACCCACCTGCCTATTCGAAACATGCTGCAAAGGCTTGATGAATTCGTAAAGCTTCCGCACCGGGCAGCATAATCTTCGGGTGTTTTTCCAAAGGCAAAGCCGCAAATAAGGGGTCCAGGTGCAGTTCAATGACATGCTGAAGATGTTTTCGCTGGATCTTCTGATGGGTAAGGTAGGGGGCACGGTATCCTCCAATATGGTATTCAAAGGGGTTCCATTGCTGCTCATGGAAAAAGGTGCCTACCACTTTCAATTGGATGTAGCCGGTATTCCAAGCCCAATACATGCCCAGCAAGGGATCAAAGGCGCCATCGAGGTTTCCCGAGGTGTTGGCCGCGCTGTCCATACCAATCGCCCACGCTTCGCCCCAAAAAGGGAGGCGCATAGTGGCAGTATCCTCGAGGTCTACGAGGTGGTAATTTCCTGAATTATCTCCGAGATAAAATTTGAATTGGTCTACTTTCAGGGAATCTCCCGAGGGCGTGGGATACTTTCGATGAAGTGTAAAGAATTCTTTACCGACCTTGAGCGAAAGGGTCCCTTGGGTAAACCCCTGAACAATCCAGAATATCATGATTAAAAAAAGACGAAGATTCAAGGTGGTAAATTTAGGTTCGAAGATACCGAAAAGGAGCGAAAAACGGTTGCAACCGCATCCTATATTAAATACACGTAAAGAACCTCGAGTGGACAACAGCAAGATGCAGGAAAAATGCGTAATTTTGGGCAAACAAATAAACGATTATTTATGGCTTTCGAACTCCCACCACTCGCTTACGCTTATGATGCACTTGCACCGCACATTGATGCGCGCACCATGGAAATTCACCATTCGAAACATCATCAAGCTTACACCACGAATCTGAATAACGCCATCGCAGGCACAGATTTGGAACATGCCACCATTGAAGAAATTTTAAAAAATTGTTCGGACAAACCAGCGGTGCGCAACAACGGAGGCGGTTATTGGAACCATAATTTGTTTTGGGAAATCATGAGCCCGAACGGAGGCGGAGAACCGTCTGGAACTCTATTAGAAGCAATTGTTCGCGATTTTGGTTCCTTTGAGGCGTTCAAAGATGCTTTTTCGAAAGCTGCAACGACCCGCT
>RFQF01000003.1 GCA_009925805.1 Flavobacteriia bacterium
ACCCGCGAATCAGACCCCATCGTCTTTCGCAACGATTGGGAACACTTCCTACGAAAAAACTGGAGCGTTCAGGCTGGAGTAAAATACCGGTTCAAAGTGGGTTCGCGCAGTTTATCCAAACACGAATGGTTCCAAGATTTTTCCTCGGGAAATTCCTCCCCTATTCGCTTAAGTGAATTTACGACCCAACCCTTTCAGCAGGCGTCTTCCATGTTTTTATCGCATGAAATGGGAAATACCTACAACGCTTTCACCTACGATTTTTTAACGACACAAAACCTCAACGACTTTCCGGGAAATCAAGCGTCAAAACTGCGTGAAGTTTACATGACTCCGTTGAACTATGAATATTATCAATGGGTTGGCTCAAGTTATACCTATCGAGAACACCAAAGTTCGGGCTACTTGATGACCGCCTTAACAAAAAATAAATTTGCCTTATTAACGGGAATCCGAGTAGAGCATACCTTTCTTCGGGAATCCTCCGATACCTTAACCGCTCAAATAGCCTTGGATACCGCGACTAACACCTATTACAACATTCCTGAAACGCGCACCATTCGAAGATCATATTTAGGAATTCTCCCCTCCCTCAACTTCAACTATTATGTTTCGGAAAAAAGCATCCTCCGCTTTGCGGCATCACGCACCATGCATCGCCCGAGTTTTGAGGAAACCAAACCGGGGCATGCGGTAATTCGTTACAACGAGATGGTGTATTCTTTTGGAAACCCCAATTTAATGCCCGTTTTTTCCTACAATGTAGATGTAGCGTTTGAGCACTATCATGGTTCCTCCAACTTGTTTACCGTGGGAATTTATTATAAAAATATCCGCAACCACATATATACGCTTTCGGCTTTGAATACGGACCCTATTTCGGGAATCACCATTCGAAAATACGCGAACGCCTCCAATGCTTGGGTTGGTGGGATTGAATTGTTGTATAATCGAAACTTTGATTTCTTGCCAGGATTGGCTAAAAACCTGGGGATTCGATCCAACCTCACGCTTTCGATTTCGCACATGCAGATCGATGGAAGACCCTCAAACCAAGCCCTTACCAAAAACACCCCGTTAATGTATTCGTTCAACCTGTTTTATGAAGGAAAAAAATGGAGCGTAAATGCAGCCTTGCTATACACCAGTCGTTATGTAAGTGAACTGAACCTGAGTTATGCCAACGGCACCCTCTTGCATAAAAACAGCGACTACGATACCTATGCGAACCAAAACTACGCATTGGAGGGGTCTGTGGTTTATGCCTTTGCCAAACATTGGGAATTGGAAGCTCAGTGCTCCAACTTATTAAATTTCCCGGAACGGATGTCCTTAGGGGCAGCTTGGCGCTCCAGTTATGTGGAATATTACGGCGCACGAATACAGTTGGGAATTCATTACACACTTTGAGTCCTTTCTAAAGAAAAGTTTAAGATTAATTTAACCGTAGGCTAATCTAATTTGAAGGGTATATCAATAGGTTTGTGGTAAAAATTCAATTATGCGCTTTCTACTGATACTGATTCCTTTTTGCTTCGGCACCTTAATGTTTGCCCAAAACAATGTGGGTCCTGGTAATTGTCTTGACTTCGCCGCGAACATCAACAACGCAAACCATGTTAACCTTGGCGCTTTATCCTGGATTAATACCAACGACTTTACGGTAGAATGTTGGATGAAAGTGAATTCGGTATTCGATGATGAAGCGTTTTTCTGCAACAAAAACTGGGCGAACGGGAGCAATACCGGGTTGGTCTTCGATGTGCAAAACAATGGGGACAACATGAAGTTCAATTTCAAAGACCCCAACAACCCCAGGAAAGATTTAACGGTTGCCGTGAGTGTTCTAAAACGCGATTGGTTTCACTTTGCTGGAACCTACAAGCGAGGAGGTTATTTCGTGGTATACATCAACGGAGTGGCAAAAGACAGCTTAAATGTTTCCTCCATCACCGGTTCTTTCGCCAGTCAATACACCTATAAATTAGGACAAGATGGAACAGGAAATTATACCTATAACGGAGGTAACCCAAGGTACAATGGAAAGATCGATGATTTCAGAATTTGGTCCACCGTCCGCACGCCGCAGCAAATCCGCGACAACATGTGCCATTCATTAACTGGAACAGAACCGAATTTATATGCATATTACAATTGCAACGAAAGTTACAACGGATCACTGAACGATCTTACCGTAAACAATAACGACGGAACTTGGGTAAACGGGGTAAGTGCAAACCACAATCTATCGGGTGCGGCCTTGGGAGTAAATTCAGTGCAGAAATACGGTGCGAGTTTAACTACAGATTCACTGTCCTTGAGCTCCTCCTCGGGAACCTTCAAAATAAAAAATTTCAACGGAATTACCGGAATCCACCTTTATCAAGTCAACAGCGCCCCTACCTTGACCTCGGGGCTCAATAATTTACCTGGAAACACCAATTATTATGGCGTGTATGTGTGTGATACCTCCAGCAGCGTGAGCTACACTGGGCGATACGACTACGCAGGATATGCAGCAGCCATCAACGATGAAAATCAGTTAATCCTTTTCAACCGGAAGAAGAACGATGTACAGCCGTGGGCCAACTGTTTAGCTTCTCAGAATGTCATGACGCATCAACTCACGAAAAATACGATCAAAACGCGCCGGGAATTCCTCTTGGGAACCCTCACCGGATTGGCTTGCCAAACGACAGACTCCATCTATTTAATCAGTGCAACACCCACCTCATCGAACATCGGCTGGCAGACTGCCGGAAATCATTGGAATATTTTGTGGGGACCTCAGGGCTTTGCCTTGAATAGCGGAACATTGATTTCAAATACCGCCACCAACTCCCATAACTTCACCGGCTTAGCTTCGGGAGTGACCTATGAAATGTATGTTCAAGATACGTGCCAAGGAACCGGATCAGGTATTTGGATAGGCCCGTTCAGCTTTCAAGGAGAAGCCTGCGTAACCCCAACCCAATTAAGCGCTTCGAACATCACCGGAACCTCGGCCTCCCTTTCTTGGACCAACAATACGCCTTCGGCCAATGCGTTTGACATTGAGTGGGGTCTTCCCGGGTTTACGCAAGGAACCGGAATTCCAGCAAACGGCGTCACCCTACCCTATGTGTTAACAGGGCTCGGTCCGAATACAAGCTATTCCTATTACGTTCGCGCCGTTTGCGGTCAAAACAACACCAGCGGTTGGGCAGGTCCATTTACTTTTACAACCATAAACAATGCAGGTCTTTCCGAAAACAGCATGTTGTGGAAGGTATATCCCAACCCTTCCAATGGTACCGTTTACCTAAACTACGGAACCACCCAGCCAGAATCCATTCGATTTTTAACATTGACTGGGCAGGAAGTGGCATTTACCCGTATTCCCAAAACAGTCGGATGCATGGGCTTGGAATTATCCAATCCTACGAAAGGAATGTACTTACTAGAGCTTCATTATCAAGGAAATCGATGGGTAACTACGGTATCTTTTCAATAATCCTTAATTTAATTTAGCCTTAACATTGTTGTTTTAAGTTACCTTTAATTTTGTCAAAACAAATCCTATGAAAACTGCTATTTTCTTTTTAACCTTGTTTACTTCGTTAACCGTTTTGGCTTCACAACCGAGAAAGGTTTTAATTATTGGTATGGACGGTGTACGAACCGATGCCTTGCAGCAAGCCAATACGCCCAACATTGACGCCCTCATCTCCTCTGGTTTTTATACCTACGAATCTTGGCACGAAGGAATTACCGTTTCCGGTCCATCTTGGTCGACGATTATGTGCGGGGTGGAATACCCCAAGCACGGTGTTACCAGTAACTCATATTCTGGAAGCAACTATAACCAATATCCTTATTTTACGCGCCATGCTAAAGATTGCTTACCCAATTTGTATGAAGTGCAAATCGTTCAATGGGCTCCCATGAGCGACAACGTGTACAACGATGGATGGGATCAAAAAATCAAGGTGTGTGACGGTTGTGGTGCGAACAGCGTGTCTGCAGCCCAAACGCAACTTGCAAATCCGAACCTGGATGTTTTGTTTGTGTACTTCGACGAGTGCGATTTAACCGGGCACTCCACGGGATTCAACCCAGCGAACCCCGCATACATTACGGCGATTCAAACGGTAGATGGTCATATTGGAAATATTATTACCGCTTTGCATAACCGTCCAAATTATGCCAACGAGGATTGGGTAATTTTGATTACAACCGACCACGGAGGAATCGGAACAGGGCACGGTGGAAATACGAACTCCGAACGTAAAATTTGGTGGGTTGGTAGCGGGAATAATGTGATTGCAAAGCAACTTACGAACGTGCAAGATCCTGGAAGTTATGCCATTGGTAACCACAATGCAACATTAGCCTTGAGTAATCCTTCGCAAGCCGACATTGCGGTAACAGCATTGGATCATTTATTCCGAGGAACGAATTGCAATCCTGTTAACCCGTCATGGAACTTGGATGGAACTTCTTGGTTAGATTCCCTGCATTCAGAACAACCCGCAGGACTGGACGAAACTGCCTTAAGTGATGTAAAAATATTCCCCAATCCTGCGACGGATATTCTTACCCTGTGGTTTGACAACAGCCAACAAGAAAACGTATCTTACAGTGTTTATGACATGAATGGTAGAACCTTATTACATGAGCAAGAAGTTTCTATGATGAATGCGCACAAATTGAATTTAGACGTACAAAGCCTTCGAAAAGGGAATTATCTAGTGAAAGTGCAGGTTGGTGCGCGATGCATCGTCCAGCGCTTCAGCATGGAATAAACCCGAGTAAATTTCCTGTTTTTGCAGGATTATTCTTAGAATGAACCTGCTGAAAAAACATCCTCTAGCTTTTGTTCTTTGGTCTTTTACAGCGGCCTTTATGGCCTACGCTTCGATGTATGCTTTCAGGAAGCCTTTTAACGCCGCAACCTATGAAGGGCAATACCTGTGGGGTCTTCCGCTGAAGGGTGTTTTGGTGATGAGCCAAATTATTGGCTACATGCTCTCCAAATTCATAGGAATAAAGGTGATTGCAGAGCTCACCAAAGGAAAGCGTATTCCGCTGATTTTGGGATTGATTGGCCTGGCTCATGTGGCCTTACTCGGTTTTGCGGTGGTTCCGCTTCCTTTTAAATTCCTGTTGCTTTTTTTGAACGGAATTCCCCTCGGCATGGTGTGGGGTGTTATTTTCTCGTTTTTGGAAGGTCGAAGATTAACTGAATTGATCGCCACAGGAATCGCTGTTGGAGCCATCGTTTCCTCGGGAATCGTAAAATCCATAGCGCGTTATCTGTTGCATAATCCTGTTTATGAGGTGCCGCAATTTTGGATGCCTTTCGCGGTAGGCCTGTTGTTTTTACCCTTGTTATTGCTTTCGGTTTGGATGTTATCAAAAATTCCACCTCCCGATTCTTCGGATATCCTTCAAAAAACGCAACGTCGACCGCTGATGCGCAAAGAACGCAGAAAACTTTTATTACGCTTTTTACCGGGTATTGCAGGGCTTGTTTTTTTATATGTAGCCCTCACCATATTTAGAGATTACCGGGACAATTACGCCGTGGAAATTTTGGAATCCCACCGCTACTTTGCAGCCTCCCTTTTCGCGAATATGGAATTGGTCATTGCAGGTGTGGTACTGCTTACCTCCTCCTTAACCATCCTATTTAAGAACAATAAAATGGGGTTTAATTTTTGTCTAACCCTTTTCGCCTTGGGTTTTTTGCTGATGCTGGTCTCACTCGGACTGTTCCATGCGCATTGGATTTCTGCCTACACCTTGATGCTGCTTTCAGGACTCGGTATGGCAATGGGATATGTGCCTTTTCAAATCGTGGTATTGGAACGTTTTATCGCCCTGTTTCGAATCCAAGGAAATGTGGGGTTTCTGATGTACCTCGCCGACAGCTTGGGATATTTGGGAAGCGTTGCACTGATCCTCAGCGAGGGAACCGGAGTATTAACGGCATCCCATGATCAAGTGTTTGAGTCCCTCATACTCGTTTGCGGATTGGGAGGATTAGCCCTTACCCTCTTTTCCTACGTGTATTTCAACAAAACATACCGAACCAATTACGAAGCACTGAGCTCGCAGTAACTCTTGCAAGAAATTCCATCCCTTTTTAAAATAATTTTTGTACTTTCGGTGGCCTATTTTTGCCTATGAGACCATTACTACTCGCGCTCCTTCTTCCTTTCTTTGCTAGTTCACAAGCCATCATTCAAGTGAAGGTATTGAGTGTGCAAACCATGGCCAATGTGGATTGCGATGGGTTGTTCCTCGGAAATTCAGATTTCGTTTGGGAGTTCACCGCTACCGACAACACCGTAGGTTTAACCAATAACAACCCCGCCCTGTTTGGTGTTTTCGGGTTCAATTATGCCTACAAAAACAACGATAATGGTCCTTATACCATGACAGCTCCAGGAGGAACCTTTTCTCCGAACAATGGGTTATTTTTCAACCATAACTACCTGTGTGTCAATGACGTCCCTACCGTCATCAACCTGGCGTGGGAGGCCTATGAAAACGACGATGTGGGTAATTACGATATTCTGGGTTTAACGGATGGGCAAACCGGTATACAAAACGTCGTCATGCCCGTTCCAGCAGCGGTTGGAATTCTGAACTATACCTTTACCGCATCAAGCCAGGATGCCGGTTGTCCGCAGGTTTACAAAATTAACCTTCAAGTGGAACGCTTGCCCTTGGTTGTGAATTACATGCAAGACAACATTTGTCAAGCACAGCAACTGAACCTGAATAACACCTATACTTTTGGCTTTTGTACTTCCACTTTGGAACCGAACGAACCTGCGGCGCAAGATGTACAGAATGCAGGATCGGTTTGGGCTAAATTTGTAGCACCGGCAAGCGGAAGTGTGAATATTTCCAGCGATTTGGCGGGAACCGACATCGGTACGTATTTTGAAATTTACCATGCGGCGGATGGTATGAATTGCACGGATGGGATTCATGTAGTTACAGGACAAACCATTAAAAACAAATTCGAATACCTCTCCCACGAAGACTATTCCGACGGCATCGACTTACTAGGAATCAACCCGCAAGCGGCCATTGTTTTTGATGCGTGTAACCCCATTCCGTTCATTTCTTACCAAAAACTGATTCCCGGGCAAACATACTATATACAATTTACCGCTGATGGTCCAAACGAGCATGGCTATTATCAATTGCGTGTTGACGGTCTTGGAGGTGGTGCGCCAGATTTGGAGGATATTCCGTGCTTATCTTCCACCGTTAATTATGGTACCAATGCCATTTCTTCTGCAGCGAATAGCCCTGCGACAGCTAACTTGAGTTTTGGATGTGCCTTCGATGGCGGTAACTCCGCAGGTGAAACCGGGCAACAAAACACCACCTCCAATCCGAACGAATACCATGCGTACGATTATCCACACATTGCGCTGGGGAATACCTCCATGAACGAAAGCGTGTGGTTGAACTTCATCGCGCCAAACTCGGGGAGAATTACCTTCGAAGCGGATTATCAAAATGCACTGTATGGAGAGAGTGCCGCCCTTTTTGGCTTCGACAAGGCCTTTGGACCCGGGGTGCCGAACGATTATTTATGCTCTAACTTGAAATTTCTTGCCTCCGACGAGGGAGGGACGAATAGTTTCTTAGGGGGCGATCCTTCCGCAATTATCCATGGGACTTGTCTTGAACCGGGTTACAAATATTTTGGAATGGTGGATCCTTCCGATGCCATAACCCCTTTGAGTCCACAAAACATCAATTCTTGGGTATTTAATCCGAGCGTAACCGACCCCAGCAACAATGCACCTGGAAATGACATCCTTTGTTTGGCGTTGCAAGATACCCTGTACGAAGTACCTGTAATCGCTGCTGGAACCAATCCTACCTTTCAAGCGGTTTCGGGAACCAACATTCGCGCTTGCCGTGAGTACCTCGCCGGAGAACCTGCGCTTCACCCTAACCAAGCCAACCGCGCCGACCAAACCGTATGGCATTACTTTGTAGGGCCGCCTTCAGGAGCTGTAGAATTGAGCATTCGTGCCTACATCGGAATGAACCTCTTGCGCTTCAATGTTTTTGAATTATTGAACGGAACCAATTGTCAACGGCTTCCTTTCCCAGTTGCTTGACCTCAGGGTATGTGCTGCACCAAAGCAATCCCGCTCCCAATCCGGTGATCAACTCAGGCTTTACCTACATCGATTCCCTTCAAGGAAACGGTTCGTTTGTGAACAATGGCAACGGTAGCGGCACCTTTGGAAATCCTGCATTTAACAGCATTTATTACCTGTCTCCAGCAGTCGATCAACCGGCCACATGGGGGACGTTTAACTGTAGAACAGCGAGCGTGGAAAATGGTATTCCTGTGGTGTTCCTTCAATCATTGACCGCAAATTTCAGCTACGACAACACTACTTGTACGGTAAGCTTCTCCGCCACAGGCGGTTTAGGCGGTGCAGGAAATGCCTATAGCTACACCATCACGAGCCCGCTTGGAAGCATTGCATCGACTGGAACATTAAATCCGAACCAAACGGTGAATTATACCGGGGCCATTGCGGGAAATTATTCCGTAGTAATTGGCGATGGCGCCTGTTCTCAATCTTACACGTTCGATGCCTCAGGTTGTGCTACCCCATGTCTTCCGGTTACGGTCAACACCACCATCAATGCCTGTGCAGGAACCGGTGTTTTGCTTCAAGGCGCCCTTCAAACCCAACCGGGAACGTATACTGATTCCTTACTTACAGCCCTGGGTTGCGACAGCGTGATCATTACGCAATTGAATTTCTTGCCGGCCATTCCACTGGTGCAACAAAACGTTCATATTTGTTCGGGAGGAAGCTACACATTGAACGGGAATACCTACACGCAACCGGGTGCATACCTTGACACCCTGACCTCGGCGCAAGGCTGCGACTCGGTAATCTTAACGAATTTACAATACACGCCGTTAATAACGCATTTGGTGAGCCAAACAATTTGTTCTGGTGGAATGTATAATTTCAACGGCACCCAGCTGCTTAACGAGGGAATTTATACCGACACGCTTAGCGGTGTTGGAGGTTGCGACTCTGTAATTATTCTTGCATTGTATATCAATCCACCGACTTTAAACAGCTTTGCTGTATCCATTTGCGAAGGTGAAAGCTATGCATTTGGTGGAAACAGCTATGCGCAAAGCGGGGTGTACACCGATACGCTCACCGATCAAAACGGGTGCGACTCCCTTTCCCAATTGGAATTATCGGTAACAACCTGCGCCGGAGATGTTGAAATATCCAATATATTAACGCCCAACGGCGACGGTCAGAACGATACGTGGAAAATCGACAATCCAAATCAAATTTCCGGATGTACAGTAACAATATACAACCGTTGGGGTCAGCCGCTTTACGAAACCAAAGATTATCAAAACGAGTGGGACGGCACCAAGAACAACGAGGCCTTGCCGGATGGGGTGTATTTCTACTCGATCGAATGCGGTGAGAAAACTTACCAAGGAGCCATTAACTTATTACGTCTTAAAAAATAACCCATGAAACGATTTTTCAGCCTTCTTTTTGGGTTAACGTTTGGCGCGTTTTTAATGGCGCAACAAGTGCCTCAATCCTACCTTTACGGATACAACACCTTTTTAATAAATCCAGCATCCTCGGGCTTGAACAATTGCACGGAGATTACCGTTGCGCATCATAACCAGTGGGTTAAAATTGAAGGGGCGCCCATTACCAACCACCTGTTAGTTTCCACAAGAATCAAGGATCGCATTGGCATTGGAGGTCAATTCATGTTGGATAAGATCGGTATGTTGCAGCAAGTGTCAGCACTGGGCAATGTATCTTATGGCATGCTGAACGGCAACCAAACATTGCGCTTGGGCCTATCGGTAGGGTACAACAATTATCGGGTAAATCCTTCCAATGCCGTAGCTTTCGACTTGCTCGATCCGATAGTGAATGGCGGAAACCAAAGCGCCGGTGCGATCACCTCGGATTTCGGGGCTTTTTACCGAACGGGTGCCTTGGAACTTTTTGGTACGGTTAAGCAATTGATTAAAACCTATTCTAACTTTGGTTATGCAAACCTTCCCGGGTATGGACAGCGCGCGCACTTCATGGTGGGTACGGGGTACCAACTCAACTTGAATAGCCAATGGGGCTTACGCCCGAATGTATTATATAAAAGTATCAACAATGTGAACCAAGTGGATGTAAACCTTGATGCGCAGTATAAAAAGATGCTGCATTTAGGGCTTGGTTTCAGAACCCAAGTAGGTTTGGTGGCACGAGCTGGAATCGTATTGAAAGACAAGTTTTTCTTTGGTTATGCTTACGAGGCCCCCTTGGCCAACATAGCCTCGTATAGCAGATGTAAACCGGAACGCACGAAAACAGCGAACGTAAAAGTGGATACGGTTATTCGGGAAATCCAAAAAATCGATACGGTGCTCATTACTGAAACGCGCATTGATACTGTTTACTTGGAACGTGAGATCACCATCGAAACACCTTCAGATTCGGTCACGGCGCGTTCGTATAGTGGGAATATTTCCAAAACCGTGTTGTTTGAATTCGACAAGTCCTTGGTGAAAAAGGACAGCTATGGAGCATTGGAGAGCATTGTTAATTTATTGAAAATGAACCCCAGTTATACGTTGTCGTTGGAAGGGCATACTGACGCGGTAGGCACCGAAAGCTACAACGTAGGACTATCCAAAAATCGAGTAAACGCGGTACGCGACTTCATCATCATGAATGGAATATCGCCCGACCGCATTGTTCCGCAGCATCATGGAGAAACCAAACCCGTTGCGGAAAACACCACGGTAGATGGAAGAAAATCGAATCGAAGGGTGGATGTTCAAATTATAATCCCTTAGACTATAAACAATTAACCTTTAATAAATTCATTCCCAAGGATGTAAAACCCGTGGAATTCATGTATCTTTGGGGTAATCTTAAAATCAATTGTATGAAAAAATTAGTACTTTCTTTACTTGCAGCGTCTGCACTTTGCGCTGTGAATGCTCAAACTCTCGTGAATGGAGATTTTGAGCAAACCGCTACACCTCTTTTACCCGGAGTAGCTACGAACTGTCCAGGATGGGGTCCAGGGTTTTACACCATGGATGCTATGAATCCATTTGCTGGGACCCAATCTGCTAAAATGCAAACCACGGTGAATCATGCCGTAAACGTGCAGCTTGGATTAGGTTCCGATACGATCCCAGGATTCATACAACAAGATGTTCCCGGAAGTTGGGCTAATATCGGAAACATGTCGTTGACGTTTGCACGAAAAAATTTAATGCCTGCAGGAGATACAGCAATCATTGTTGCTCAGTTTATTGACACCATGAATGTGGGACCAAACGACGATGTGGTGTTATACCAAGCCTATGGAGCCTATGTAGGCAACCAACAAACTTGGACCACAGCATCGATTCCGTTCTCTGCAATTACCGGTGCGGTAGGAACCGCCAAATTATTGACAGTTATAGCTACAAGTTCGTACAATGCCGTGTTTTCAGGCATGCCAGCCATTCCCAACGGGCAATTTTGGATTGACAATGTAGCAATTGGAATGAGTGGAGCAAACGTTCTTGAGGAGGTCGCTTCCATCAACGTTTTCCCTAATCCTACCACAGGATTATTGAACATCAGCGCTACGGAAGAAGTGGCTGAAGTGAGCATCTACGGAATGGACGGTAAATTAGCGATGACTTCTGCGACCAACAACGTAGACATGAGCACCTTACCGAACGGGATTTACCACTACAGCGTAACGACGGTTACTGGAAAAGTAGTGAAAGGTAAAGTAGCTAAAATCTAATTTCAGACTATTATGCAAAAGCCCGCTTCGGCGGGCTTTTTTTATGGGTTAATGGCAAATCCATGCAATAATTATCTAAATAAAACCAATATAAAACGGTTTAATGACAGCCAAAACCCATGTATTATTAGTACATTTGGCTGAGGTAAATACGTTTATTGTATGGACATAATTGGAAGAAAAAGGGAGAAAAAGTTAATAGAATCAAGCTTATACAGTGATAAATCAGCGCTTATTGTTGTATACGGAAGGCGCCGTGTTGGTAAAACTTTTTTAATTAGGGAAACCTGCAAGAATTACCTTCGTTTTGAGTTTGTGGGTATGCACAAGGCAACTGCTAAGGACCAACTGCGCTTGTTCAGCATGACGTTACGTAATTACACAAAAATCAAACAAAAAATACCTGCCAATTGGCTTGAGGCATTTCAGCAGCTTAAAGAATACTGTGATTCATGGAAGGGAAATAAGAAAAAAGTTTTATTTATTGATGAATTTCCATGGCTCGATAATAACAAATCGAACTTCCTTCGAGCCTTCGAGAACTTTTGGAATAGTTATGCCGACAAAAGAAGGGACTTGGTGGTAATCATCTGTGGTTCAGCGGCTTCTTATATGATTAAAAACATTGTGCGAAACAAAGGAGGTCTTCACAACCGACTAACAGAAAAAATAAAAGTAGAACCCTTCAATTTATCCGAAACAGAGGCCTTGTTAAAAGTCAACCGGGTACTATTAACCCGCTACGACATCATTCAACTATATATGGTCATGGGAGGCATACCACACTACTTGCAAAAAATCCAACCAGGGGAAAGCGCTGTGCAAGCTGTGGAGCGACTATGTTTCGAAAAAGATGGATTTTTACGAACCGAATTTAACGAGGTGTTTGCTTCATTGTTTGATCACGCAGATAACCATGAGCGAATTATTCGACGACTCGCGGAACTTCGAAAAGGACTTACCAGAAATGAACTCATTCAAAAAAGCAACCTACCCTCCGGCGGGAACCTCACCCATACCTTAAGGGAGTTGGAAGAATCTGGCTTTATTGAAAAATACCATCCGTACAGGAATGCCAAAAACGCGTTATACCGGCTTTCCGATGAATATTCCGCCTTTTATGTGAAGTACATCGAAAACACAAAACCCAGCAGAAACGCACTTTGGCCAAAACTTGAACAACAACCTTCCTTCAGAATTTGGGCAGGATTCTCCTTTGAAACCATCTGTTTGAAGCACGTAGATCAGCTGAAAGAAGCCCTTAAAATATCTGGAGTGAACGCCAGTTATGGAAACTGGACGGAAAAATATTCCCCAAGAGGTGCGCAAGTCGACTTGTTGATTGACCGTGACGACAACGTCATTAACCTCTGTGAAATCAAATATTGCCAGGGTGAATATGCCATTGATAAAACCTATGCAGGAGAATTAATGCATAAAATTAACACGTTCAAAACAGCTACTAAAACAAGAAAGAGTCTTTTTTTGACATTTATCACAACTTATGGCCTTAAAGACAATGAATATCGCAAGCAACTCGTTCAAAACAGCCTAACCCTAGAAGCCCTATTCATCGATTTATAACAGCCAAAACCATGTATTATTAGCACATTTGGCTGAATTAAATGCGTTGCTAAAAAAGGATAATATGCCGATAATCTATACTAGTATTGAATTCTAGTAAAAAATGCACTCAAGGTAATTTTATAATAATCCAAGAGCGCTTTTAAGGTGCTTAATGAAAGGTTCACCCTGCCTGTTTCGATTCTTGAAATATGAATCCCAGTATCATTGTAGACGTCTTCTTGGGTGAGCGTCTGTTCTTTTCTTACTTGTTTTAATCCCTCCACCATCGCCGACAACAATGCTTGATCTTTCAGTTGGGATTTTGCCATGAACAAAATGACGAATACATCATTAAAAAAATAATGACGTTTTTGTCATTATTAAAAAATCATTAGCTTTGGTAACAAGAAAATAAGAAAATAAATGAAGAATTGGTCACCCTTAATTTTAATCACCTCATTATTTCTTTGCACTACAAGCTGCAAAGAGGTTTATTTTAATAATCCTCAACCCAAAGCCGGTGAAACACTGAATAGCTTTCCAGAAGAAATGCACGGTCAATTTCGAAACACTCAATTTAATAAAGTCCTTTCAAAAAAAGACTCTTCTGCCTATGGAATGGCGAGAGTGGCTATTGATAAACTCTTTTATTTGGATTCAGCCTCTATACAAAAAGATTTCAGTGAAATTGATTTGCATGTAAGTAATCAAAAAATCGATCTTTCCTTAAAAGACAAAAACAATAAGACATATTTTACTTCTTCCTTGGCGCTTTCCAACACGTTGGTCCTTAAAAAAATGGAAAATTATTTGGTGATCAATAAAATGTTCACCTTAGGAGAATCCGATTATCAAGAAAAACCTGTGGATCGTTGGCAACCGTTAATTTTAAAAAAGAATAAAAAAAGCCAATGGGAAGCCTATTTTGTTCAATCTCCATGGGATAAAACGTCGATAAAAGAATACGAAGAAAATTCCGTGATCGATGAAATTGATATGGAAGATTTGAAAACCATCACCAATGCGAAATCCAATCTCCTAATAACTTTCAATAATGACATGTTTTTATTTGAGCCTGCTAGGCAAAGTGCTTATGAAAAAAATTTAAAACGTCAAGAAGACTCAATAATCAAAAAAGTAAAACAAGAAATGAAGTATTGTGTAAAACTTTATAAATGGGTATATAATCAATACATTGGCAATCAAAATTCTGGGTATCAAATATTGATTGGGGAAACATTCTTTAATCCCGAAGATTCTAGCTATTATAACATCAATGGCTCACCATCCCTTAGCCCCTTGAAAGGCGATAAATTCTATGTTCTGAAAGAATTTACAAAAGATTCGGATCCAGATCTATGTAATTTCTCGAATATAATACCATTTGAACTCGCTCAAGACATTAAAAAAAGAAACATCCTTTATCCATTTATAGCAGAGGATGAGTTCTACTCGCAAAAGGTTCAGTTTGATAATACTTACTTTACCCAAAAAATAGCACCGTTTATTATCGAACCTGAAATTATCTATAACGGAGAAGGCGCGGAGGATTGCGGGTGCGGTATGGGTCCTTTCAATAGAAGTAACTATTTAGAAGGCAAACGAGAATACAAAAAAGCCATCAAAAAAAAGAATAAAGAAAAAAAATAACCTACCTATAGCCCGCTTCGGCGGGCTTTTTTTATAGATTACAAATCCTTCCCAAAACTGTGCATGTCGTTGTGGTTCTCCTCGATTTGGTCCTTGATGTACTGAATCGAACGGGCCAGTATCACTAAGTCCTCTGTGGCATGCGCCACCATCCACTGCATACTCTCTTGTTCATGATCCACCGAACGGCCCAAATGGTACAACAAATGCATGTTATTCTTCAATAACCACTCCCCTGCCGGCTTGTGGCCTTCACACGTATTGATCATTGCCATCAGATGTGCATAACCGTTTTGCATCAACCAATCTCGAGATTCTTGCACCAAAAAAATGGCGTTTGTCGCATGGAATAACTCCGGTAAGCCCTCCTTCAAAAAAAATAGTTGCACTTCCTGGTTTCCTTCAACAGCTTTGGCCCACAACAATATAATCGATGTGGGGTAATTGAGCGATTTTAAGGGTACCGCCTCAGGCTGCTTGGGTTCTTTCTTTTTTCGTTTGAATATTTCCCACATGCTAGAAAAACCATAAGGCTACAAAAATGGCAGCAATGACACAAATCAAATCCACCAAAAGCATGGTAGGTAATGTATAGCGGGTATTGGCTACCTTAACCGATCCAAAATAAACCGCCACCACATAAAACGTGGTTTCTGCGCTGCATTGAAATATACAACTCAACCTTCCGGTCAACGAGTCGGGTCCGTAGACATTCATCGCATCAAGCATGAACCCGCGCGATCCGCCGCTGCTGAACGGTCGCAACATCGCCACAGGCAGGGCATCGGTGATTTCCTTCGACAATCCCGCGTGCGAAAACAGCCAGGTAATTCCTTGGCTCAACAGTTCAAACATACCGCTGTTCCGAAACACCGAAATGGCCACCAACATCCCCAAAACATAGGGGAAAATGGTAACCGCTGTTTGCATTCCGTGCTTTGCTCCCGTTACAAACGCATCAAAAACAGTCGTATTTTTTTCTTTAAACCGTTTCTCCTTGGCAAATGCATAGGCCAAAATCAACCCAATGATTCCTAACAACAATACACCGGAAAAATTACCCGTAAAATGGTTCTTGGCGATCACATCCAACGAGTTGATATACAACAACAACCCAAGCATGGCGCCAATAATGCTAAACACCACGGCAATCAACATTCCGTTGAGTAAATTTACCTTTTGTCGAATTCCCACAATAATCAAGGCAGCCAGGGTACCGATAAACGAAGTAACGATGCACGGAAGCATCACATCCGCCGGGCTTGCTGCATGCGCCGCAGCGCGGTAACCAATAATGGAAGTAGGAATTAAGGTTAATCCCGCTGCATGCAAGCATAAAAACATGATTTGGGCGTCACTTGCCCTCTCTTTGTCGGAATTGATTTCTTGCAGGCTTTCCATGGCCTTTAACCCAAAAGGGGTGGCTGCAGAATCCAATCCTAGAAAATTGGCTGCAAAATTCAAGGTCATGTAGGAAATGCTCGGATGGTTTTTCGGTACACTGGGAAATACCTTCACAAAAAAGGGACTCAACCATTTCGCCATGCCTTCCGCTGCGCCGGAATCAATCAAGAGTTGCATCAGCCCCGCGAAAAGCGCAAGATAGGCCAATAGCGGTAGAATAATATCGATAATGGTATTCTTCGCCGTGGGCAGTAACCCGTCGGTTTTTTGCACACCGCTGTAAAGTTTCACTTGATCGTTTGATCGTTCATACGTGGTATCCGCATCCTTGGGATTTATATTGATGCTCACCTTTCCTTCAGGCTGCACCAAGCTATCCCTTACCGACTTGGGCAACGCTTTAAAGTACGATTCACCAATTAGGATCGGACTTTCCTTGGTGCCATTCACCATTCGGTCCAGGCTGTATTCTTTGTTAAACGCTAAACCCACAAACACGAATACCAATGAGGAAATAAATATCACAAGCCAAAATCTGCTCAACACCATAAGGACGAAGTTCGCAATTTTTGTTCACATAAGGCCAATTCGCAGCAAACGATGCAAAACCGCATGTTCGTTGAACAATACCCTTGAATAAGATGTTACTTTTATGTTGATGAAAACCGAATTCCACCCAGCAGCTTCTCGAGGTCATGCCCACCACGGATGGTTAGAAGCCCGACACTCTTTTAGTTTCGCGTCATGGTTCAACCGAGACCGCATGCATTTTGGGGCCTTGCGTGTGTTAAACGATGACATCGTAGCGCCAGGAATGGGCTTTGGAAAGCATCCGCACGACAACATGGAAATCATTACCATTCCCTTAAGAGGTTCATTGAAACACGAGGACAGCATGGGGTTTTCTGAGGTCATTCATGCCGGAGAAGTGCAAGTAACGAGTGCTGGAACCGGAATTTATCATAGCGAGTTTAATGCAAGTACCACAGAAGATATCAACTTATTTCAACTTTGGATCTTTCCAAACCAACAAGAAGTAGTTCCGCGCTATCAACAAATGGCTTATTCCCTTTCGGAAGCGAAAGACCAGTGGTTACAGTTGGTGTCTCCACATTCCGAAGATTCGGGTTTATGGATTCACCAAAACGCATGGATACACTTGTGCGATATGTCCGAGAATGCCCATCTAATCTATACCCTCAAAGACCCACACAATGGCGTGTATCTCATGAACATCGAAGGCGAAAAATGGGTGGATGGACAATCCTTAACAGCACGCGATGCCTTAGGTGCTTGGGAAACAGATACAATAGAAATACAGGCCAAAGAAAACGGAAGAATATTACTCATCGAAGTACCCATGCAATTTTAAACGAATGAACCCAACCTTACTTGAAGCCTTGAATTGGCGCTATGCCACCAAAAAATTTGATCCCACCAAAATCATTCCCGCAGAAGAGTTAACTACTTTATTGGAATCCATTCGGCTTACCCCCTCCTCCTATGGATTGCAGCCTGTAAAGATTTTAGTGGTTGAAAACCCAAAAACGCGAGAAGAAATCAAAACCATGGCATGGAACCAGCAACAGGTCGTTGATGCTTCCCATCTGCTCATTTTGTGCCATTATTTCAATCCAGGTCACGAAGAAGTGGAACAATACCTCGAGCTAATGTCCAACGCCAGAAACAAGCCCTTAGCATCGTTGGAGGGCTTCAAACAACATTTAATGAAATCCTTAGACACCATGGGTGAAAGGAATAAAGAGCAATGGACTTCAAAACAGACGTACATTGTCTTAGGTCAACTGATGCTTTCCTGTGCTTTCATGGGCATCGACGCCACTCCGATGGAGGGATTTGATAAAGAAGTGTTGAATCAATACCTTCAGCTTGAACAACGTGGACTTCGCGCCTCGCTCCTTTGCCCTATTGGATATCGACACGAAGAGGATCCGTACCTGTCTTTGGCTAAAGTGCGTAAAAATCACGAAGCATTGTTCGAAGTTATTTAAATGAACAATCTTTCGTTCAAAAAGAAATGGTCTTTTTCTTAGCGGGTTTTCGTTAAAATTAGCTTGCTTTTTCTTATTTTTGAAACAATGAGGTGCTTTCTACTTGTTGTTTGTTTTATATCGTTTGGGGTTAATTGTTTCGGTCAAACGCAACTTTCTTCGGAGGATCGAACGGCCTTGTCCTATATACTTCAAGATTTTGAGGACGGATGTTTGGACAGTTCTACGCTTGCTAAATATCCCATCAACACCTTTAGCGAACGATATTATCTTTCCTTCTTAGCGAAAATTAATCGTGAATTCGATCCAACAACCCTCGTAAATCAAGCTTACATTTTAGGAAACCCTATTCATAACATCGTGAGTCTTAAAATCCCGCTCACTTCGTACCAAAACCCGTTCAATGTGCAGGGGGTAGAAGTATTGGCCTTGGCCGATAAGATTGGGCATCAACTGGATAAAACCTTGCACGACGTGCGTGCCGACAGTGTTCATTTAGGGATCGGCTTACCTCAAGGTTTTACCGGTAAAGACGTGTACATTGGCGTAACGGATTGGGGCTTCGACTACACCCACCCTGTTTTTTATGATACCACGTTAACTCAAACGCGCATTGTTGCCGCATGGGACCAGTACAAAACGCAAGGAAATCCGCCGGCAGGATTTAATTACGGGGTTGAATATGTAGGAGCCAATGCCTTGTTAGCTGCAGGAAGCGACACCTCGAACATTTACAGCTACTCGACCCATGGCACCCACGTTGCCTCTATCGCAGGGGGTACGGGAGCGGGATCACCTTACCGTGGGATCGCCTATGAGGCCCAATTCCTGTTTGCCACGTTTTTAGTGGACGAGTCGGCAGTCTTGGATGCCTGGGAATGGATGTATCAAAAAACTACGGCTGCTGGCAAACGCCTTGTGATCAACATGAGTTGGGGATTATATCATTTTGGAACCTTAGACGGGAACTCCCTGCTGAGCCAAGCGATCACCGCCTACACCGATTTAGGGGTGGTTTTCGTGAATTCTGCTGGCAATAACGGCAATGTGAATTTTCACTTAAAAAAGACCTTCAACAACGATGTACTGCAATCTCAAGTAGCATTTTACGCTTACGCCGCGAACCCCAACATGTGGGGACAAAGCATTCACGCGTGGGGCGAAGTGGGACATTCGTTTTCCAACGGAATCGTCATTAAAAATGCAAGTAATTCCACGCTGATTGAATCGCCATATTATTCCACCAATACCACCAACACCTACATCGATACCTTTTTAACCGTGGGAAGCGACACCATTTTCTACAACATCGCTGCAGATTCAGCACACCCTTTGAACCAGAAACCCCAAATGCGCCTACGCGTTAAATGCACCAATACCGCGTATAAAGTTATCCTTAAATCCACGGCGGATTCGGGAATCGTTCACTATTGGAATGTAACCGAACTGACCAACAATGTAGGTAATTGGGGGATGCCTTTTTCCTATGCAGGAACCGGCACCGTTGGCGGCGATTCCGATCACGGCATTTCGGAACCCTCCTGTTCCGACAACGTCATTAGTGTTGCTGCGTACGCACCATCCTACGCCACCACGGGTGGATCCATGGTTGGTGGTGGTTTGGCTACTTTTTCCAGCCACGGCCCGCGCTATGACGGTGTGATGAAGCCCGATATTGCTGCCCCGGGAGTCGCCATTTGCAGTGCGATTTCGTCGTTTACCGATGCGGCTTACACGACCGTTTCCACCGTAAGCTTTAACAACAAAACCTACGACTTTGCCAAGCTTTCGGGAACTTCGATGTCCGGTCCCGTAGTAGCGGGCATTTGCGCACTGATTCTACAAGCTAATCCCTGGTTAACCGCGCATCAAGTAAAACAGATCATTCAACAAACAGCACGGCAAGATAACTTCACTGGCGTAATCCCCTCGGTAGGGAGTCCACTTTGGGGAAAGGGAAAAGTGAATGCTTACGCTGCGGTTCAAGCGGCCTTGAATTTAGTGAGCGTACCCGAAAAAACCCCTTACAATGCCTGGTCTGTATACCCCAATCCAGTGTCAGAATTTCTGCATTTCACCTTGATTGATGAACTTCCTACAAGCTGTACCGTCATCGACGAATGCGGGGAACGCATGGAACTCAAGGTGCAAAACGAACGCGTGAACGTTAAGCATTTAGCGCCAGGAAAGTATGTAATTCAGTTATTTCTTGACGGAAAAACGCAAACGGAAACCTTTGTGAAAATCAATTGATGCAAGTAACCGTTCACGAGATTATTGAACAGGAATTGGAGCTCGTACACCATCTCTCCCATAAAATTTGGCCTGAATGCTACCGTTCCATCATCAGTGAAGCCCAGATTACGTATATGCTTGACACAATGTATTCGCTACCTGCACTTAGGGATGCTATGGCACAAGGACAGCGCTTTCTTGTAGCCTACCGACAAAATCAAGCAGTAGGATATGCAGGATTTGAACCGAATATCGCATCAAAGCCAGAATGTAAATTGAATAAACTGTATGTGCTGCCCCACTTACACGGAGTAGGAATTGGGAAAGTGCTGATTAAAGCAGTTATTGACCACGCAAAAAACCAACGATGCACTTCGCTTTTTCTTCAGGTGAACAAACAAAACCCTGCAGTAGCATTTTATGAGAAAATGGGAATGTATGTTCGCGAAGAAGCCGTATTCGACATTGGGAATGGCTTCGTAATGGACGACTACATCATGCAAATGGATTGGTGAAAATGAGTACCTTCGCGCCATGCTAAAAATCGACATGCATACGCACATTTTGCCGAAATCCATGCCGAATTGGACGGAGAAATTTGGGTACGGAAAATTCATTCATTTGGAACCTAATTCCGACGGTTCTGCCAACATGATGCAAGGGGGCAATTTTTTCCGACGCATTGTGGAAAATTGTTGGGATGCACCCTTACGAATCAAGGAATACGAGCAAAATCAAACACAAGTGCAGGTTGTTTGCACCATTCCAGTGATGTTTTCCTATTGGGCAGCGCCCAAGGATTGTGCGGAATTGTCCCGCTTTTTGAACGACCATATTGCCGAATTGGTGCAACGCTACCCAAAAAATTACCTTGGGTTGGGAACTATTCCTATGCAAGACCAGGAGGAGGCCATCCAGGAATTAGAACGTATCGAATCAATGGGATTGCTAGGCATTCAAATTGGATCGAACATCAACGATAAAAACCTGAGCGAAGCCGAATTTTTCCCGATTTTCGAAGCTTGCAGCCGCTTAGGGTTAGCCGTAATGGTTCACCCGTGGCAAATGATGGGATTTGACTCCATGCAAAAGTATTGGTTACCATGGTTGGTAGGTATGCCAGCAGAAACATCCCGGGCCGCATGCTCCATGATTTTCGGGGGTATTTTGGAGCGCCTTCCCGAATTACGTGTGTGCTTTTCCCATGCCGGAGGATCTTTTTTACCGACACTTGGAAGGATAGAACACGGATTCAACTGCAGACCGGACCTGGTAGCGGTGGACAACGCCATCAATCCCAGACACTACCTGGGCAAATTTTGGGTAGACAGCATCACCCACGATATCGACGCGTTGAAATACATTCTTAACTTGCAAGGTTCGAAGCGTGTGTGCCTTGGCTCCGACTACCCGTTTCCACTTGGGGACTTGGAAATTGGGAAGTTCATCGAAGCAAGTGATTTACCCAAAGCGGAGATCGAGGATATATTTGGAAACGCTGCCTTGGAATGGTTGGGCTTGAGAAAGGAGGATTTTTTATAAACTTGCCTCACATTAACCACCATCGATGCGACTCCCATGGAGTCGTTTTTCGTTTCTGCGGTCCTTGGGTAGGGTTTCGGACTCCAATGGAGTCCTTAAGGTTGTTTTTAGATTCCCGGAATCAGATTATTCTTGCGTTGCTATGCACCGGAAATGGCGTTTAACAAGATTAACTTTTGTCTTAATCTCCTCCAAATCCTTACCCAACAACGTCACATGCCCCATCTTTCGGAATGGTTTGGTGGTCTGCTTTCCGTACAAATGCACATACGCACCCGGGATTTTCAGCACGTTTTCCAACCCCTCGAATTTCGCGACCCCTTCATGCCCTTTTTCTCCCAAGATGTTTACCATAGCCCCCGGAGAACGGAGCATCGTATCCCCCAAGGGTAAATTCGAGATAGCCCTGAGATGCTGCGCGAATTGTGAAGTGATGCAACATTCAAGGGTGTGATGGCCTGAGTTATGCGGTCGAGGCGCTATTTCATTCACCAACAACCGCCCGTCCTTTGTAAGAAAAAACTCCACCGCAAGTATTCCAACCATATCTAAGGTCTCGATTATTTTTCGGGCAATGGCTTGGGCTTCTTGTTCAATTTCCGGTAGTATATCGGCCGGTGAAAACTGAAATTCCACCAGGTTCGCCTCGGTATTGAATTCGCATTCCACGGCGCCAAAAGAACGCACTTCGCCCCGCGCATTTCTCGCAATAATCACAGATAATTCCTTGTTGAACGCGACCATTTCCTCCAATATCGATGCCTCCTTGAATCGATCTTCCCATGCTTCCATCGAACGAATTACCTTGATGCCTTTTCCATCGTACCCCCCAACACATAATTTTTGAACCAAGGGTAAGTCCATAGGCAAGGTGTTCTCGGTGGTATCCAGGAGACAAAAATTCGCCGTAGGAATACCATGCCTTTGGTAGAATTGTTTTTGTAGCCCTTTGTCCTTGATCAGCGACAACACCTTGGGTTGCGGATAGACTTTTTTGCCTTCTCGTTCCAATTGGCTTAAGGCTTCTATGGAAACATGTTCCATCTCCACCGTAATCGTATCGAAATTCCGTCCAAATTGCAACACACTTTCGTAATCTTGTATCGAACCTTGCGTAAATCCATGGGCGACGTTGGCGCAAGGGGCCAGTGCATCCCCATCGAGGCAATGCACTTCGACCTCCAAATTCATGGCTTCTTGGGCGAACATTCGCCCTAATTGACCTCCTCCAATCATTCCAATTTTACGCATGCAATCTGATTTTCAGGCCGTAAAGATACGCATTCATGCTGGCCGATTTTTCGTATCTTTGTTTTTATCTCAAGAAATGGATCAAATTCAACTGCTGGATAAAACCTTTGTACCTTATTTGACGGAAGCCGAAATACAAGCAACCGTAAAAAGCCTCGCAGCGCGAATAAATTTCGATTATGCCGGTCAAGAAGTTGTTTTTTTGTCTATCTTGAATGGGTCGTTCATGTTTACTTCGGATTTGATGAAACACATTACCCTACCCTGCGAGATTTCCTTCATAAAAGTGAGCAGCTATGTTGGAACACAAACTTCTGGAAGGGTGGACGAATTGATAGGACTGACCGATTCCTTGCGTGATAAACATGTCCTCGTCGTGGAGGATATTGTAGATACCGGCATTACCATGGATAAAATTCTAACCCTGTTAAGGAAACAACAGACAGCAAGCCTAGAGGTGTGTTCGATATTATTCAAAAAAATCGCTTTTCAAGGAAAGCATGCCCCCAAATACTACGGATATGAAATTCCCGATAAATTTGTGGTCGGTTATGGATTGGACTACCTCCAACACGGAAGAAACCTACCGGCCATTTACCAATTAAAAACTGAGAAATAAGATGCTAAACATTGTATTATTTGGCCCTCCCGGCGCGGGAAAGGGCACCCAATCAGAAAGGCTTATTGAAAAGTATGGGCTTGTGCATTTGTCTACGGGAGATTTGTTTCGGTATCATTTAAAGCATGAAACCGAACTTGGTATATTGGCCAAAACCTACATGGACCAAGGACACCTGGTTCCCGACGAGGTGACCATCAACATGCTGAAAGCAGCCGTTTTGGAACAGGATGAACCCAAAGGATTTATTTTCGATGGTTTTCCGCGCACGAATCCTCAAGCAAGCGCTTTGGATGAATTACTCACCGAACTTCACACCCAAATCACCTTGATGCTCGGGTTGGAAGTAGAAGAAGAGGAACTAAAAACGCGATTGAAACAAAGGGCGCTAAACAGCGGACGCAGCGACGACGCCGATCCGGAAATCATAGCGAACCGCATTGCAGTCTACCACCGCGAAACTGCCCCAGTGAAAGATTACTATGCATCACAAAATAAATATGTGGCTATTGATGGAATTGGCTCCATCGATGCCATCACAGCACGGCTTTTTGCCGCGATTGACTCCCGAACATAATGGCTTCTGACAACTTCGTTGATTACGTAAAAATCCACACCAAATCCGGGAACGGCGGAGGAGGTTCTACCCATTTCCGAAGAGAAAAATACATTCCCAAAGGAGGTCCCGACGGCGGAGACGGTGGACGTGGGGGCCACGTTATTGTGAAAGGAAACAAACAGCTTTGGACCTTGTTGCATCTTAAATACCATAAACACATTAAGGCAGACCATGGCGTACACGGGTCAGGTGCCTTAAAAACGGGTGCCCAAGGAAAAGATACCTACATTGAAGTACCGCTAGGAACCTTGGCCAAAGATGCAGAAACAGGCGAATTGCTCTTCGAAATCACAGAGGACGGCGAAGAACAGATCATTGAACGGGGCGGACGAGGAGGAATGGGCAACAACCACTTCAAATCAGCCACCAACCAAACGCCCCGCTACGCGCAACCCGGAGAACCTGGAATGGAAGGCTGGAAAATTCTCGAGCTAAAAATTCTTGCGGATGTAGGTTTGGTGGGTTTCCCGAATGCTGGAAAAAGCACCTTGTTGTCGGTGGTGTCTGCAGCCAAGCCCGAAATTGGCGATTATCCTTTTACCACACTTCGCCCGAATTTAGGGATCGTATCCTACCGCGACCACCGTTCTTTTGTGATGGCGGATATTCCGGGAATCATTGAAGGAGCCCATGAAGGAAAAGGCCTTGGGCTGCGCTTTTTACGGCACATCGAACGGAACTCCGCCCTGCTGTTTATGATACCAGCGGACAGTGCCGATGTGAAAAAAGAATATAAAATTCTTTTGAAAGAATTAAAAAAATACAACCCGGAATTATTGCACAAGAAGCGCATGCTGGCCGTCACGAAAAGCGACATGTTGGACGAAATCATGATCAAGCAAATGAAAAAAGAACTTCCGAAAGACCTGCCAAGTTGTTTCATTTCTTCGGTCGCTCAAACCGGAATCCACGAACTAAAGGACCTCATTTGGAATATATTAAATGAATGAATTGGCTTGAATACCTCGATCAGGAAGTACTCTTGACCATCAATCGTGGTCATCTTCCATGGCTGGATACCTTTTTTTGGTATGTGAGTAAAAGTTGGTTTCCGCTTGGCTTTTATGCGTTGACTTTCATCTTACTCATTAAACAGTATCGTCCAAAACGCGCCTTGCTTTTTCTTGGAATCATCTTGGTGAATTTAGCATTGACCGACATCATTTCTACACAAATATTTAAGGAAGGGGTAAAACGGTACCGTCTTTGTGTTAGCCTTACTATGGGATACAGAAAAAAAATGGATGATTTCCTTGGGTTGCTTGGGGATTCTTATCTGTTATAGCCGCATATACTTGGGGGTGCATTATCCAAGCGACATCCTGGCGGGGATTCTTTTTGGCGGCATGGTGGGCTGGACCGCACAATGGTTTGCCAAAAAATTCATGAACCCATGAATTGGATCCTGATCTTTATTGGCGGCGGCATGGGCAGTATGTTCCGCTATTTAATTTCACAACACTTGGTGCAATCGAAGCACTTTCCTTGGGCCACCTTGGTGAGCAACCTCTTGGCCACGGCCTTTCTGGCGGCATTGGTAGTTTACCTCAAAACGGGCGAACGGCCAGCTTGGCTCATGCCTTTAATGGGTATTGGATTCTGCGGTGGATTCAGCACCTTCAGTACCTTTTCCGCAGAAAATGTGCAATTGTACACCCAAGGCATGTGGGGACTGCTCGTGTTAAACCTCCTTGTTTCGGTGGTTGGCGGCTTTGGGGTGTTTTGGATGGTGGGGAGAATATCGTGAACCAGCATTTAAGCCACCAAGCCGTTTTCATCCCGCCACTGTTGAATTACCTTGGATTCCCATGCCTGACAATGGCGGTTGTAGCTTCCTTTTTGTTGGATAATCCTCCCGCGATTCACCTCAATGGTAATCAGCCGCTGCTCAAGGGTCTCTTCGGTTTCGGGATCTTTTGAAACCTTTCGCAAGGAAAAAATGAAGGACCCAAATTGCATGCAGTTTCGCGCGTAGGTACCCACACAGTGTTTTAGCGATTTACCCTCCTCAACCAGTTCAGCATTGGTGTGCAGCTGTCGAATCACATAATGCTCCTCGTTATGAACCATGCTAAATTGTTTAATACGAGCATCCGGCAAACGCTGCGTCATACTATAACCTGTTCTATTGATCGCCCGTATTTCACGATGCCATAGGTCCACCTCACGCCGAAGATTTTCCAATTTCTTTTTCTTGAAATCGATAGATCGGTTCAATCCAAAAACTTGATAATCAATATAGTCAAAAATCTCCAACAAATCTCTGTCCGTACTTTTCAAACCGTTTCTCACCAAAGCAATCGAAGTGTTTATCCAAAAGTCACTGCGGTTTAAATTGCGCATTTGACGCACCAGTAAATTCACCAACCGCCGTTCCTTAATCACTTGCGACAAGGTCTCCTTTACCATCCCCTCCGACACCGAGTCGGTCAGTCTTTCCACCATATCAGGGTAGGGTAAAAAATTAAACATATGCGCCTGTGCCTTAGTCATTCGGAACGGGAGCTCCGCACATTGGACTAAATTCTTTCCAGATATCAATTCCTTTAACCAATCTAATTCTTTTTTGCTCAAAGTATTATAGCAAAAATGGCTGCAAAAGTAAAAGGAGATTTTATATTCCATAAACATCTCCCGTATCAGGCCACGCGCATAGACACCTTGCCCTACCCTCGGATTTGATCCGTTCATTCCTGTGGCGTCAAGCGCTGCATGGAAGGATGCATAGTCAACCTTTTCGATAATTTTCGGATTCAATTCATAAATGAAAAACAACTTTCGATAATCATTGAGATCGAAGTACACCAAATTATCTACGGGAACAAAAGTCAATAACCAAACACAAAAATCCTTAAAGTCATTTAATAGCACAAAGGATTCTTTTCGTTGGGAAAGCAGACTAAGTACCGCATGCTCATACACGTCAATTTTTGCTTCATGCCGATCGATCAAATCAAAAAAATCCCACAACGGCTTTGTTTCTACCTTTTTAGGAAATTTATAACCCGCCGCCGCTTCGGGGATCCCGGAGCGCATCAGTGAAAAACGAATTGCCTCTTCCGTGTGATTCAACACAAACCGAAAAACGAGTTCACACTTCGCAAAATCAAATTGTTTAAACAGTCTTTTGCCTATGACAGCGAATAAATTTAATTTCTGCTTTTGTTGCTTGAAAGTGGCATTGGTAGTAAGCACCAGATTGCTGATGCATTTTTCCCAAAAACCCACCTCCTCGATACACGCCATGCCTTTTAACGATTTTGCCAAATACAGCATACACTCCATCACCGCCTTATTACGGCTAAATTTAATATACAAAGAAACACTGGCATTGGGAGTTAACAATGGAACCTTTGGCGAGGCGTAAAATTCATTCAGCGCTTCAAAGAAGGCTCTTTCATTCGTCTTGGATTCAAGAAGCATCGCCGCACGAATGCCATTTCGATAATTCATGATGCGGGCCTCTTCCCCAGTGAGCTTACGTTGAAGATTCATTCCACCAGAAAGCAGCTCCCGATTCAGGGAGATAAACATGGATTTAGTACTCATTTTTTGGATTTAGGGTGAATTCAACGCATGTTCAATTCATTCCTAACACCCAAACTAAAAATAAATCAATCCAATTTCCACTTCAGGCCGCGGTGCCGGGTATAGGGAATTCCGCTGTTCGCTAAGGCATCTTCGATCCGCTCGAGTTCCTCCAGCATACCTTTCACGGATGCTTCGATGGATGGGTAAACACCCTCCACGATGGCCAAATTGCCTTCCTGGGTTTTGGTCGCTCCGGCCGTATTATCGTACAACATGTATTCCACCATGCCAAGTCTTCCTGAGAGGCTCGGTGCAGATTCAAATTCGTACTTTGCCAATAAAGGGTCGCCGTAAAGCACCGTTTTGATGGAGTCGATTTCCTTTTTCATGGTTCGTAAAGACTTCATCCACGCCAAGGAAGTGTTGGGGTAATTCAAGAGCAAGGTTTGTAACACATCCACTTGGGTTTGAAGTTCACTTAGGATTTCCCCGACGCCATGCATTTTACGGTTCATGCTGGCAATGCGTGTTCGAAAAGCATCCAAGGCCATGGGGTCCTTTGCTACCAAGGTTTGATTGTTCAAGGCTTTAATCTCAAAGACATGTCCGTTCACTAAGGTATCGATTCCATCATCGCCCACTTTGATCACACGAAGTTGGTAAGTTCCCGGAGGCACCAGAAAACCATTTTCTCCACCTTCGATATTGTTCACCGGGTTCGATCGCAAGTTCCAATTCACGCAGACAATCCCTTTGGAGGGTGCGTTACTGAACCGTTTGACTTCTTTTCCTGAGGCGTCCCGAATTGACCAAAGCAGCTTGGGTTCGTTCTCTTGCTGTTCCTGGTGCAACGCCTCCAGCGTAGGATAATTTACCGGTTTATTTTCCTTTTCTAAAGATTTTTCCTTTTCGCGGCGGGCATCCAATTTCTTTTGAAATCCATCCTTCAGGTAAAGCGTAAATGTGGCGCCAAATTCAGGGTTCTTGGCTGCCCATAAATTATGTCCCTGAAATCCCGTGCCTTCTAACCCTAAGGGATCCGATGGAACATACAACAACGCGGCTTCCGTAGGAAACATGTAGGCTTTTTTCTCCAAATGCTCCTTCGAAAGTGCACGAAGCGGACTGAAATCATCCAGCACATAAAATCCCCGTCCAAACGTTGCTGCGACCAAATCGCTTTCGCGTTCTTGGATGTCTAAATCGTACACCGCAATCGTAGGTAATCCGCTGAGCTTGGTCCAATGTTGACCCTCATCGTTTGAAAAATAGACACCAAATTCAGTACCCACAAAAAGCAATTTAGGATCGATGAAATCCTGTTTAATGCAATACACCGTGCCACGTTCCGGCAAGTTATTCGAAATGGACACCCAGGTAGTTCCATAGTCCGACGATTTGAAAAGATAGGGTTTAAAATCCCCGTTGCGTTGGTTATTGAACGCCGCAAACACCACCTTTTCATCATACCTTGAAGCGGTTACCATGTTCACACGTGTTTGGTTCGGAACCCCTGGAACGGATTCAATTTTCTTCCAATTTGCCCCATCGTCGGATGAAACTTGGATGAGCCCGTCATCGGTTCCCGCGAACAATAATCCTTTTTTAACCGGCGATTCGTCCAGGGCTACTATGTTGCCGTACACCGTGGTAGAAGCATTTTTCATCACCGCATCAATGCTCCACACTTGCCCCATCACGGGCAACTTGTTTCGGTCGATTTGACGGGTTAAATCCGGAGATATCTCGGTCCAGTCGTCCCCGCGATTGCTGGATTTAAAAACTTTATTGGCCGCAAAATAGAGGGTGCTCGCATCGTGTTTTGAAACAAGGAGCGGGGCGTCCCAATTCCATCGATACCCTGGCTGATCTTTCCCGGGCATTGGCTGGATAGGTACTTTCTCGCCGCTTTGTTTATCGTAGCGCACCAACCACCCGTACTGTGCTTGCGCATAGGTAATGTTCGGATTGCTCCAATCTGTTGCCGACTCAAATCCATCGCCTCCGTTAGTAATAAACCAATCTGTATTTAAAATACCAGTCACAGAAGTCGTTCCGGAAGGACCTCCCATAGAGTTGTTATCCTGGGTACCTCCATAAATATGATAAAAAGGAAAATCGTTGTCGGTGGTTACCTTATAAAATTGCGTAATCGGAAGATTATCATAAAAGCGCCATTCCTTCGCATGGGTATAGGTTTCATAGATGCCTCCATCGCATCCTACAATCCAATGGTTGGTATTGGAGGGATCAATCCAAATCGCATGGTTGTCCACGTGCTTGTGAGATTCCCCGGTAGGTTTAAAGGTAACACCTGCATCTTCCGAATGGTGCATGTAAGTGTCCATCGCGAACACTTTGCGTTTATTCAAGGGGTCGCAAAAAATTTCCTGATAATAATTTCCACTGGTCGAAAAACTTCCTTGTTTACTCCAGGTCTCCCCGTAATTGGTACTGAGGTATACGCCGCCTTTGTCGTAACGGGCTTCCACGATCGCATACACCCAGCTCGGGTCTGAGGGTGCTACGGCTAGACCAATCCGCCCCATATCTCCTTTGGGCAGACCAGAAACCACTTCGCGCCACGTTTCTCCGCCATCCGTTGATTTATACACCGTGGACTCCGGACCACCTCCCACGTAGGTCCACTCGTGACGGCGACGTTGGTGCGCGGAAGCATAGAGGACCTCCGGGTTCTTGGGGTCTAAATGTACCTCAGCGATTCCAGTTTCATCCGAAACGAACAAGGTTCTTTTCCATGTTTTTCCACCATCGATGGACTTATACACGCCTCTTTCTCCTCCCTTGCTCCACAAAGGACCGTAAGCGGCCACCCAAAGAATGTTTTCATTGGTTGGGTGAATCGCGATATTTCCAATATGCTCGGATGTTTTAAGCCCCATGTTGGTGAAGGATTTACCCCCATCGATCGATTTGTAGACACCGTCCCCATAGCTCACAGAACGCTGGTTATTATTCTCTCCGGATCCCACCCAAACCACGCTGGGATTCGAAGGCGCAATGGTCACACAAGCGATTGAATAACTTCCGTAATTTTCGAATATCGGGGTAAACGTAAT
>RFQF01000021.1 GCA_009925805.1 Flavobacteriia bacterium
GCGCTTTGTAGTGCTTTGATCCTTTAGGCGCTGTGCTTGTTCTCTGGCTTTATCTAAGGTAGTTGGCAATTGTTTGGATAATTTTTCCATGCCTAACTTCGCTCTTTCCTGAAATGATTGCATAAAGGTGTTTTTTTAATGAATTTGACATTCAATCAAATTTAGAAAAAAATAGAAAAAGTAACAACTAATGAAACCAGTGCCTTGATTCAGTTTCATTTATTTAGGAGCCAGTCTATGGCATTTATTTTTTTTATTCCATTATATGTTCCAGTTTCATAATCCATTGTAATCAATAATTTTTCAAAATGGTCTGGAATGGTATTTAGAGGTGTCAATTCTCTTTCTAAGGTTGCTTTGTCTTGAACTGTTTGTGATACTTGAATGTATTGCGTGAATCCCTCATTGTTTCGAACAATAAAATCAACTTCTAAACTGTTAACTTTTCCAATCCAAACTTGATAATTTCGTCGGATGAGTTCCAAATAAACAATGTTTTCTAAAAGATGACCTGCATCACTTGCTAATTCTTTACCAAGTATGGCATTTCGAAAACCTAAATCAACCAAATAGTATTTTTCTTGTGTTGCTAAATGTTGTTTTCCTTTGACATCAAAGCGATTAACTTTGTAGAAAAGGTACGACTCCACCAATGTATCGATGTATTTGGAAACAGTTTTGTTATCAATTTTCTTCTTATTCGCCGTTAACACCTTGGCAATGTTCCCTGCGGATACAGTAGATCCAACAGAATCTATTAGAAATTTCACAACTTCCTGATAAGATTCTTGACCATAAATGGTATGTCTTACAGAAATATCATTCTCGTAGATATTTCTAAAAACAGTTTGCAAATATTGCGTTGCGAAAAAATTTCCTTCTACCGATAATCTTACCGCCTCAGGAAAACCACCTGTTTGAATGTATTCTGCAAAAGCACGGTCTGGATTCGAATGTTTTTCTGTAAATTCTAGATATTCGGAAAAAGAAAAAGGAAGTATATTTATTTCAAATGCTCTGCCTGTTAATAATGTTGCCAATTCACTGGAAAGTAAAAAAGCATTGGACCCCGTAACATATAAATCTATATTAGGATTAACATACAACCCCTCCAACAGTTTTTCAAATTCCGGAACGTTCTGAACTTCATCGATAAATACATAATTTGTTTCTTTAGGATTTAGATTTTCAAGAATATAATCATAAATTTCTTTCCAGTTTTTCTCAGCTAAAAAACGAAACTCAGGCATATCCATGTTGATTGCCGAAATGGAAACATTGGCATTCTCATTACGCAACAAATCTTGAAATTGGATCATCAAAGTTGATTTTCCACATCTTCTAACACCAGTTGCTACCTTGATGAAATTCTTATCTTTGAGAATAGATAGTTTATCTAAATAATGCTTCCGAATAATCGTTTCCATAAAACAAAGTTAACGAAATTCCTAAAACTTCTTAACTCGATGTTTTTTTAGGAAATTTATATAGCTCGTATTATTGAAAAACTTATCTCCAGTTTACGGAATAAAAAAACCTGAGCCAAAGGACTCAGGAATATCCTGACGCCCTGACGCTCACTTCGTTCGGTCGGGGCAGGCTCACTTCGTTCGGTCAGGATGGACCTTTGGGGGGCTTTACAAGGAAAAGCCAAGCGCTAAAAGCGCTTTCTTTTTGCATTTCCATTCGCTTTTGAAAGTGAACAGGAATATCCTTCACTCCGTTCAGGATGGACCTCAAAGGGGGGCTTTACAAGGAAAAGCCAAGCGCTAAAAGCGCTTTCTTTTTGCATTTCCATTCGCTTTTGAAAGCATGCTTTCAACGCTTCTGAAAATGCAAAAAGCCAGTCATTTCTGACTGGCTTTTCCATGTAGCGGGGACAGGACTCGAACCTGTGACCTTCGGGTTATGAGCCCGACGAGCTCCCAACTGCTCCACCCCGCAATGTACCTTCATTGCTTTATTTCAATTTTTATTCGGGTTATTTGCCCGACGAGCTCCTCCGTCATTGCTTTATTTCAATTTTTACTCGGGTTATTTGCCCGACGAGCTCCTCCGCCGCGGCGGACTCCACCCCGCAATGTATCTTCATTGCTTTATTTCAATTTCTACTCGGGTTATTTGCCCGACGAGCTCCTCCGCCGCGGCGGACGCCACCCCGCAATGGTTCTTCATTATTATTTCAATTTTTCCAAATACCAAGAACAAATCGTTCTCAACAAATGGACTACAAATATAAAGGATTATTTTTTACTTGCCAAATCAATCCAGCAATAATTGCTGTTTTCGGTTGATCGCCAAGCGTTTTTCAAGGATGCATTTTACACCCACTGCGTGCGAATTCAAGTTGATCCCTGCCACCCCAGAGCGCGTGCGGTCGAACAAATAATTGATGACGAAAATATCCTTTACCCTTAAACCTAAGCCCAACTGCACATTGTTTAAGTTTTGGGTGCCAAACCAAAGTTGAAAACGATAAGCATAGTTGATGCGCAAGGCCATTTCATAATTGAAAGGAGCGTGCCTTAAAGGCGTTACTTTGATCGATGGCAACAGGAACCAATCCTCATTCAAGACCACCAAATGCCGGTAATAGGCTCCCCACTCCGTCCGCAGTTGGGCTTGTGTTCCTATTTCTTTCCATTTCGAAGGTCCGAGATCGTTCGCATATATTCCTGAAAGCGATTTCCTTGTTCGGTAACTCATCCCAAGTTTAAAGGTGGGGTAATTGTAGGTCGAAAAGCGGGTTACTACCACGTCTTGTTGATTCGTTAGGGTGTACGTGGGATCATACCCAACTTGCATAAATCCTCCTCCCATGCCCATACTCAAGCGGTTTTCTTTGTTGGTTTTGATATTCACCGCTCCTTCTAAGGTGGCTGTGGAAAAGGTAAAGGCGCCGTTGCGCTCCACCAAGATATTCGTACCCGCGCCGAACATAGCGCCGTCACTTTTTCGGTCGTTGAAAGGGAACGAAAGGGTAGCATTTATGGTCTTTGGCGCACCATCAAAACCTGTCCATTGCTGCTTAAAGCCCATTGCCGCTTCCACATATTCGTTCAAACCATGATGCGAAGGATTGATGCTGGCCCAATTCATTCCATACCATACGCGGTTAGGTGCCTGCTGAGCAAAACTGGTGCTTCCAAGTGCTATTAGGATTACGCATAGTTTACCCCTCATCGAATAATGCTTATTGTTCCTTTTTTCACCGTTCCATTGCCTAATTCCAGCAAATAATAATACACACCATCCGGCAATACCTGGCCGTTGCGCTTCCCTGCCCACGCATTGACTACATTATACCCGGATGACTCGTATAACAGGTCGCCAAAGCGGTTCATGATGAGCATGCGATTTTGAGGATAGTTTTCAATTCCCGGTATAATCCAGGTATCGTTGGTACCATCATCATTCGGTGAAAAGGTATTTGGGATTTTAAACACATTCGTCAAATTCACCGTCACGTAATCAAACACCGCGCAACCGGAATAATAGCCTTGAAGCATATAGGTGGTGTTTTGGGTTGGGGTGGTTTGCACGATGGGAAGCGTAGGGTAATTCACCAGATAAGCGGGTGACCAAAGTACGCTGTCAAAGCTACCCGTGGCCTGAAGGGTTACTACCGTTCCGGAGTCCACAAATTGGTCGGGACCGGCAAACAAATCGGTAGCCAATACCACCAAGGGGGTGGAAATACTTCCCGTAGTCGTTACCCCACCCACGGTACAAGAACAGAATACCTCAATGGTATTATTGAGTTGGCTTGGTAGAAAAACAAAGCTACCTGTCGAATTGGAAAGCACCGAATCACCGTTTACCTTCCATGTATAGAGCGCGCTGCCTGCACAAGAAGAAGTTACCGTAAACGATACGCTTTCCCCGGGACAAAGGGTATCATTCAGGGGGGATAATTGCCATTGCGCCCTGCAAACGGCATTAGAAAACAGCATTAACAAAACAATAACAAGGCTGCGCACAATAAGAAATTTAAGCAATATTAAGGAATCTCGTGCAGGTGGGTAGCCTTTTCGGGGAAAACTCGGGGTTAATAATCGTTTTTTTTGCGAAATTTGGCATTGTATTCGAACCCTGCGACGCAAATAATATCTACGTTATGAAAAAATATACCCTTACTTTTTTGACTGTTGTTTTTTTAAGCTTAGCATCCTTTAGTCAACGCTTGGATTATGACCATACCTCGAAATGGTTTTTTGGATTCAATGCTGGAGCCACTTGGAGCAGCACTGACGTGAAAAATCAAACCAACGGTGGTTGGGGCCTAACCCTGGGCAAATCCTACAACTGGAAAACAGGTCGCATCATCAGTTTCGATCTTCGTGGTAGATACCTCCATGGAAACTGGTATGGACAAGATCACGACACTTCCATACTCAGCAACTATTCCGGTGGACCTTTAATGGCCTATAAGGACACCTTTAACATGACAGCGCATAATTTCTTGAACGAGCAGCACCGTTTGGCGTTGGAATTGGTGTTACATGCGAACCGCTTTGCGGAACGAACCAATTGGGATCCTTACATTTTCGGAGGAATTGGTGTCACCTGGCGGCAAACTTGGGGCAACCTTTACCTTCACGACACGGCCCTTTACAATTACCCAAGCATGGTTTCTTCGGGCAATTTATCGAACGCGATTACTACTTCCTCGGACAATACCTATGAAACCCGCTTGGACCAACTTTCGGGTAATAAGTGGAATGCCAAGCTCATGCCGAGTTTGGGAATTGGGTTAGGCTATAATGTGGGGCCAAGATTTCAGGTTGGTATCGAACACAAAACCACCTTCACAGGGATTGATAATTGGGACGGGGTAAAATCGAATTATCGTGTAAAGAATGACTGGTACCATTACACTTCCGCCTACATGCAATTCAGGTTTAAGACCCGTGAAAAAGACCCCAAGCAAGAGGAGCAAACCAACAATATTAACAACATCAATAACTACACGACACCCTGCGAAAAACCAACCATCCGTTTGGATCAAAACACAGTCACTTCCTCCTTGGCGAATTATACCCTTTCTTTTACAACCACCCACATTTCCAATAAAAACACCCTTACCATCCAAGACGCCAACGGGATAATTGTAGCCCATAATTTTAATTCGGTGAGTCAAACCGTAACTGCTCCGGTTGTGCTTAAACCCGGCATTAATCGCTTCACCTTGTTCGTTCAAAACGACTGTGGTAATGCCAATGCTACTATTGAAGTGACTTACACGGATTGTCGCTTACCGAACATAAACTTTAGCAATCTGATCAAAGACAGTTCTACCACCGTGCAACAATCCACCCTTAGTTTAAGCGCGATTGTTGAAAACACGCAAACTTCGAATCTTACTTTGTACGTAAACGGGATTTCTCGAACACAATTTAGCTACAACAGCCTCAACAGCGTTTTTCAGGCGGTAATTCCTCTACAACCTGGAAAAAATCAGATAAAAATCGCCGCGAGTAACCCTTGTGGTCAAACGTTCGCCTCCACAGAGGTGGTCTATGACGATTGCATTACCCCAACCCTGAGCATGCTTTCTCCATCAACCAACGGCACCACGGTCAGTGTTGCTTCCCAAATCGTTCAAGTAACAACTGCTGGATTTAGCGGAAAAAATGAATTCAATGTACTCTTGAATGGACAAAGCTTGAACAACTTTACGTGGACTAATGGGGTATTAACGGCTCCCATAACCTTGGTCAATGGGAACAATACTTTAACCATCAACGGCACCAACCGCTGCGGCTCCGAATCCATGGTCATCACATTAAACTACCAGCAATGCCAGGCGCCCGTAATCACCTTACAAAATCCGAGCAACGTAAACATTACCGTTTCTAAAGCGCCCTACACCGTGAAATTTAAAACGCAGCATCAAACGGCTCTGAGTTTAATGGTAAATAATCTTCCTGTGAAGAATTATACCTACAATGCCACCACGGGAATGCTCGAATACGCTTTCAACCTTTTACCCGGGGCAAACATTGTTACCCTCACCAGCACCAATACCTGCGGCGTGGACATTGAAACCGTTACCATTACCTATTTGAATTGCCTCATTCCGAGCGTCACTTTAGGCTCTGTTGGAGGAACCGTATCGTCATCGGCTTATGTTTTTTCAGCAAACACGACGGGAATTAGTGCAGCCCAAGAGGTAAAGGTTACGCAAAATGGGGTAGCCATTCCTTTTGCCTTAACTGCAGGAACCGTACAAGCCATCTCCACCCTCAATCCAGGAGCGAATACCTTCGTGATTTCCGTGACCAACCCTTGTGGAACCCAAAGTCAAACCCAAACGGTAACCTACAATAACTGCTTAGTACCAAGTGTTGGCTTATTGCAACCTGTAGCAAGCGGCATCACAGTAAATCAAAGTGCTTATCAACTTCAATTTACCACGCAAAACGTGAATAATGCCTCCGAAATCACCTTAAAACTCAATGGAATTACGGTTCCCTTTCAATGGTTAAACAACGTTGTTAATGCAAGCATCACCTTGAATGCGGGCGTGAATTCGATCGTAATATCCGTTGCTAACGCTTGCGGAAGCGACAGCGAAACATTGCAGCTTACCTACAAACAATGCCTCGCTCCTTCTTTGGTCATCAATGCACCGAACCAATTAACTGTTTCCACCAACCAAAATATACTTAACATTTCCATCCATGCCATCAATTGCGATAATGCTGCGCAAGTAACCGTTTTCAGAAATGGTTCCTCCGTTCCTTTCTCCTTCGCGAATGGTTATATCACCCTTTCCCCTTCCCTTGTTGCTGGACTGAATACCTTCACGATAACTGCCACAAACGATTGCGGGAGGGATATCGCACAAATCTTGGTGACCTATGACAATTGTGTGGCTCCTGTGATTGCCCTTAATTCTTCCATTCCTGTAACTACCCAACAAGGAAACTTATCCCTTTCCGCTACTGTGCAGAATATTACAAGCGCAGCCCAAGCGGCATTGTTTGTTAACGGTGTCGGCGTTCCTTTTACCTACAATGCAGGCGTGATAACCGCCAATGTGGCCTTGGTCGCTGGCAACAATACCCTTTCGTTATCTGCTACCAATGCCTGTGGAACGGATGTGGAAAATGCAACTATCATTTACGATGCTTGTAAATCCCCCACGATTACCATCAATCAGCCAGTAACCTCAGGGTCTACCGTTTCCTCGCCCTTGTTATCCTTTACAGCCACCTTGGAAAATATAACGCAGAGCAATCAGATCAATATGAACTTAAACGGAACTCCTGTAAATAATTTTCAATATCAAAATGGGCAGCTCACAGCAAGTTTAACGTTGATCAACGGTATCAATACCCTTTCGCTGAGCGCGAATAACGGGTGCGGAATCGCGCAGGAAAACACCACCATAACCTTAAGCACGTGCAATTCTCCTTCGGTGAACATTATAACGCCGAGCGGACAAACGGTGGCCTCAGGAACGTTATCCTTTTCGGCTCAAGTGCAGGGGTTAGCCAATACGCAAGGGCTCGCCTTTACCATCAATGGTCAAATAAGCCCAATCACTTTGACCAATGGCACCGCTTCAGCCACCGCACCTTTGCAAAACGGTCAAAACATTCTGATGTTATCGGCCACGAATGCTTGCGGAACGGATACTAAGACCATTCAGGTGAATTACGTGCCCTGCACGGCACCTACCATTTCGATTCAAAACGCGAACAATACCACGGTAACCTCGGCTGGCTTCATGTTAAATGCGAATGTAACGGGGGTAACTCCAGCGGAAATATCGCTAACATTAAATGGGAATCCTGTCAACAATTTCACCTTGAACGGTACCACTTTAAGTGCAAATCTTACCCTTGCTCCAGGTGCCAACCAAATCATCCTTGTGGCCCAAAACGGTTGCGGATTTGACCGAGCGGATCTCAATGTAACGTACCAAAACTGTACAGCACCTGCAATCAGTGTGGGTTCTATGAGCGACACAGTGACCCAAGGAGTCTTTACCTTTACCGCGAATATTTCCAACATGCCAACGTTGCAAGGAATTAGCATGAGTTTAAACGGACAAAGCGTTTCAAATTTCACCTATTCAAACGGTATCCTGGTGGCAAATCTTAATTTATCGAACGGGAACAATACGCTTATATTAACCACCACGAATGCTTGCGGGACGGCGAGTAAAACTGTACAGGTTTACTACGATCATTGTCAAATACCTGTAATTAGTGTTATCTCCGCATTGCAAGCGAGCGATGGCCAGTACACTTATGTGGCGAATATTCAACATGTTAATGACATCGAGGGAATGTACTTTACATTTAATGGTCAAAATGTCCCCTTTAATTTCGTGAATGGACAGCTCACCGCTACCGTAAACGTGAATATTGGTGCGAATACGTTTTTTCTTTCTGCTGGCAACAACTGTGGAAATGACTCCGAAACAACTGTTGTGAATTTTGCGAATTGTAACCCGCCCGTGCTCACCTTGGTGAACCCGAGTGCAGCTTCCTCTAACGTTGCTGTTGCCGCTTATCTGTTAAATTTTAGCCTTCAAAACGTGAATAACAGTGGGGAAATTTCCTTGACACAAAACGGTGTAACCCTCGCTGGAATTACCTTAGTAGGAAATTCAGCCACTCTTCCTGTGATGTTGCAATTGGGAGTAAATACCTTCAATATTAGTGTGAACAACGGATGCGGCATGGATCAAAATTCTTTTGTGATCAACTATACTCCGATAAACAACAATAACAACAATAACAACAATGGTAACGGAGGGAAACCCGCAAATAACAATGAAGGGGGTGGCGGAAAAACCCCGCTGAACAACACCCCAGCGCCTGCGCCCGTAAAACCTGAACCGCCAAAGCCTGCGAACACCCCAGCGCCTGCGCCCGTAAAACCTGAGCCGCCAAAGCCTGCCAATACCCCAGCGCCTGCGCCCGTTAATGCGATAAAACCTGTCAGTAAACCCAACGTTGTTGAACCAGGAAAGAACGAGGTGAAACCGGAAGAAAAACAACCAGAAAAAGGAGGGGGCCGATAGCCCCTTTTTTAATAAGGTGTTTTTAATACTGAAGGGTATTTTGTAATTTCGCACACTTAATTCAAAGGAAATGGCAATAATTAGTAAAATACGTGACAAATCTTGGTTGATTGTTGGTTTCGTGGGTGTTGCAATGCTCGCTTTTATCCTAGGAGACTACAACCGAATGTTCGGAACCTCTGAAGGAAAATATGGCATTGGGTTAGTTGGAGGAGAGAAAGTGGATATTGACAATTACAACATCCTTTCGGAACGTGTTCAAAGTCAAGACCGAGGACAAAAGCAACAAGAGAACAAGCCTTTTACCGACGATGACGTTCAAGCAGCGAACGATAAAGCCTTCAACTTCATGGTAGATTCAACGCTTCTTTACCAAGAGTATGCAACCCTAAAGCTTGATATTAGTGATCGGGAATTCACAGCATACCTTATGGCTACGAATGGCTTTGAAGTATTGCAAGACTTAAATCAGTTTTTTGTTGATAAGGCGACTGGCGTTGTTTCGGAGCAATCGATGAAAAACGGTCGAATGGAACTGCAAAAAACGTTGAATAAATTAAAAACAGCGAAAAAAGCGGAAGAAAAGGCGCAGTGGGAAGGAACGAAAAAATACTTCACAGACCGAAGAAAAACCGAAAAATACTTCGCTCTTATTTCACAAGGTATTTACGTCACAAAAGTCGAAGCAAGAGAAGAATATTTAGCGAAAAAAGAAGCTAAAAACATACGATTTGTTGCACGGAAGTATACGGAAATCAACGATGCGGAGATTAAAGTATCGGAAGAAGAAATCCAAGCTTTCTTCAATGATCACAAGCAAGAGAAAAAATATTGGAATCGAACCAATAATCGAGAAATCCGAATGTTCGATGTTTCAATAAAACCCTCAACAGCCGACACCCTTGCCTTCGATAAGGTCATGGCCAAACTTCGTCAAGATTTCCAATCTTCGCAAAACGACTCGATTTTGGTAATGAAGGAGAGTGACATGCGCAATTATCTTCCGGGGGCTCGTGGAATTGCCGTTCCTGAAGGCCATCCGAAATCGAACCAATATATGACCTATCCTATGGATTTTGACACGGTTTTCAAACGTTCACAAATCGGACAGCTGGTTGGTCCCTATCGGGTAGGAGAATCCTTCTATTTATCCAAATTAATGGGCTTTTCACCGGCTAAAATCAAGGCGCGTCATTTATTGATTTCAACCAATAAATCTACGGATGCAAAAGTTCTCGCTTCCAAGAAAAAAACTGCGGATAGCTTACTTTCAGTGATTACCAAGACCAATTTTGCCGAATTGGTGCAAAAATACAGTGAAGATCCCGGATCGAAAGACAAAGGAGGGGAATATGCCGATTTCTTGGAAGGCGATATGGTGAAAGAATTCGGAGGGTACTGCGCCACGGCGCCCATCGGTAAAATCGGCTTGGTGAAAACCGATTTTGGCTACCACATTATTGAGGTACTAGAGCGCGATGCGAACCGCTTTCCGGTGCTCGTTACGGTGGTGAAATCGTTTAAAGCTTCTGAAGAAACCATAGCCAATGCTGAATCGGAGGCCAATGTACTATTAGGTAAGATTGATTCAAAAATGGCCAACTCGAACGACCTCAACGCAAAATTGGCGGTCTTCGATACCTTAGCCAACCAACAACGGTATTTTGTACGGCCTATAACGTTAGAGGACAATAACCCAACGATTTATGGTCTTACTACGCAAATTGCTCAAGATCGCATTTATGAACTGGCGTATAATGAAGATGCAGAAGCTGGAGATTTAATTCAAGCCCCAATTCGGGATAAAGATAAGTATGTTATTGCTATGCTTGCTTCGGTTAAAGAAAAAGGAGCGCCCGAATTTTACGAGGTTAAAGAACGTATAAAAAAAGAACTTATCGAAGAGAAAAAAGCCAAGCGCCTGATGAATGAAATGGCGAAAGTAAAGGGATTAGATGCCTTGGCTAAAAAATTCAATAGCGCGGTAGAGCAAGGACAAATCACCTTTGCAACTCCGTCCTTGGGCAACGGAGGTTACGAACCGGAAATTGTGGGTGCCTTATTTTCGCATTTTGTAAAAGACGGTCAAACCACCCTTCCCTTGAAAGGGAAATCGGGAGTTTATGTTATTCAAATCGTTTCCACCCAAAAAGCCCCTGCAACAGCGATCTACAAAGAGGAAAAAGACCAACTTACCTCGATGATTAAAGGCAATATTCAAGGATTATTGATGGGAGGACTTCGTAAAAGTGCCGAGGTGGTGGATAACCGCAAGCTTTTCCCAAGGATTCGTTCTTGATTACTTTACAAATCCTAAAAAGGGAACAAAGTATTTACCCAAGGAAATATCCGGTCGATAATAATCGGTGGAAATAATTTGAGCACCTGAAAGCAGTGCAGCCTTAAGGCGTTCATATTGGTTATTCCTTGCCTCCCAAGTACCAGCATCTGCTCGGGTTCGAATAATATACGATTGAATTAATTCCGAAATTTCTTCTTGCGGTTTAATGGGATCATTGTAGAGTAAAAAGATGCAATTCGGGTCTTGGGTATTCCCATAGACAAAAGCATTGCGATCCTTGGGATATGCCATAGAGGCATCGGCCTCAATTATAACGAAAACCCTTCCACGAACTTCCCCTAACGTCGGCCATGATTTACGGATAATTCTTTCCCTTAATGAACTAAATCCCTCTTTCCACTCGGTTGCCGAGTAAAGGGTGGTCAAATGCTGCCCAAGCAAGGAGTCCAACATGCTTAGATCGTTGGCTGAAAAAGGAATCGCGCGCGGGAAACCCAAGTGCCTAAGGATTTTGGACTCATCTCCTAATGCAGTAGTTTTCAATTCAAGGTTAACAAAAATGGGTGCATGCTTGGGATTAGCTAAACTCCATTCGTCGATCTCCTCCAAAGCCGAAACTAACGTAAGGTAATGGGTTCTGTAGTCCACATCTGGAATATGGAGCACTTTAAATCCGGGCAATTTCATGGGGAGATATTCACGTTCTTTAACACGCTGCTTAGGAATTAAAAAATTCAATCGATGGCGATAATAATGTCCCCCTTTTGGATCGTTGTAAACGTCCAATTCTAAGCCTCGTATGTAATAATCCGAGCATTGTTGCTTAATGGGTAAATGACTATATTCCAACTGAATCGGATTATTTTCGGACCCAAACCATCGTTTAAAACGGGTCAGAAACTTCATCGTTCTTGGCGTTGGAGCTAATTTATAGCTATTGTGCGAGGCTAATACGCGTAGTTGATTTACAGGAATTGAATCCGGGAAATCTTGCCCAAATAGGGTAAACTGGATTAAAAAGAAACCGCAATAAAAATTAAAAGAACAGACGGCCATTAATCCATTCATCGTCCAACGTAGCATGGTTTTTTGTGTAAAATTTAAGGGCCGCTTCGTTCCAGGCCAAAACTTGCCAATCCATTCGACGAACTTGTTGGTGTTTTGCAATCGCTACAACTTCATCAAATATCGCTTGACCAATACCCTTTTTTCGGTTTGATTCTTTCACATAAATGTCCTCCAAATACAAGGTTTTTCCTTTCCAGGTGGAATATCCAAAATAATACAAGGCAAATCCCAAAATGTCCTCGTTACTTTCATAGACCAAAGCAAAACATCGCTTATCCACAAAAAGGTCATGATTTAATTCCTCGACGGTGTTTACCACCGCATCGGGTTGTAATTCAAACGAGGCAAGTTCTTTTATCAAGGCTAAAATCTTGGGAACATCGTTTGGGTTGGCGACACGAACGCTCATGGTTATTGGACCCCTGCTAAATTGAAGCGCACTTTAATCCCCGTACTTACATTACCTGTTGGGTAACTGGTGGCTACTTTAGGTGTATTTAAATTTTGATCGTAATAATAGGAGATCGTTAGATTTTGGGACAAATTGTAGTCAATGTTCAGTTTAAACGATACTACGGTTTGCCCGGCAGTCGCTTGGTTGGTATTTTCAACCACTTTACGAATCAGTGTGGCATTATCCCGGAAGGAAAAATTGAGCCCAGCATTTAAATCGTTTGCTGGAATTCTCTTAACCAATTTAACTTTGGTAATTTTTGTTTGCATCCCCACAACGATTTCATTCGACTTTACTTCGGTAATCTGGTTATTGTTCAAGGATAAAGTAGCCATTCGGTCTTTTTTGTATTCGAATTTGGTGGTAAGTGATTGACCGAAGAGCGACCACGTGGCATCCATTCCAATTAGCGGAGAAAATTGCTCGCTGATGGTGATGTTTTGAACCTGTAATGGGGAAATAAAGTTATTGTTGATATCTGTGGCAGTAGGGTTTCCTTTTGAATCGGTAGTTGCCCCCATGTTCGACTGCATTCCGTTTACCGTAACGGTTGAGTTGTATGCGTGCCGTAATACAAAAGACTTTACCACTTTTTTAGCGAATTCAAATTTGGACAATCCATTGTAGGTAATGCTCCAATTGGGCAGGGGGATATTTTTTATTGGATTAATGTTTTTCGCGTTAACGTCTTTGTTACCGTAGGCGGTTAAAAAGGCACCAATCACTACTTCTTGTTGATTTCCGGAGTAGCCATTGAAGTATCCAGAGGGAAGCGCCGACGAATACGGATTGGTCGCTCCGATTAACTGGGATACGGCTGCCCGATTTGCTAACAATCGACTAAATACTTCAGAGGATCGGTCCTTTTTATCTTGTATGAAGGCGGTTCCCCAAGTAATTGTGGAATAGGTAAGTGTTGCGGATTCAAATCTACTTTGTCCTTCAAACTGTTGACTGGTGGTGTTCCAACGGAAAAATTCCCCGCTGTTTCTGCCGTAGTTTCTATTCAACTTCATTTCGATGTTCAAATCTTTTAAGGGCTCCAAAGTAGCCCGTAAATTGAGTTTTGTGCTGTGAGTAGTGGTGAACTGTTTGTTAAGATTTTCATTTTGAACCAACCAACCGTTGGAAGCTGATAAATCGGCGATACTATACCCATTTTCCCTGCCCCACAGATCGTATCCTTGTTTACCAAAAACAAAAGCACCCATGCCAAAGTTGTTTGAATTCATACCTAGAATTCTGGATTCTTGGTTAGTTCCAGGCAATTGGGTACCATCATCTAAACTGTACGTACCGGAAACGTTTCTTACTGTCATTAATAACCGAGCACCTGTGGCAATGATTGGGTTAACTTTCTTTTTATCTCGCTCTTCTTTTTTCTTTTTACGTTCAAATTTTCGAAGCACCTTCGCCCATTTTCTACGTTCTTTTTTGGTCATTTCCTCCACCGGTTTTGGCGGTTTTGGAGGTTCTAATTCCGCTTTTTTATTTCCAGGATTATTGTTTTTATTTGCTCCTTCATTGGTTTTAGCGTTCAGCGCACCCCGGCTATTTCTACCATCGGAGAGCACTTTCTTGAATAAAGGAACTTTATTATACAGATTCACAAAATTAGCTTGAGAAGTAAAATTAACCGAACGGTTATTTTGGATCGTATTTCCAAATTGCGTTTGCGCCAAGGGAGCTCTTTGCCAATTGTAGGTTCCACTGTATTTTACGTTGGTGGTTAACCAATCCGTTAGCGGAAATTTATCGAAGGGCACAGTATAACTCAAGCTATAATTGTGACTGTATTCCATGGTTTTACCAAAAGTGGCTAATTGGGATCGAATGGAATCTTTAAATTCTTGAAAAGCCATGGGGTCATTTTTGCGGTCTACGCGATGGTTCCCCTCAACAAAAATCGCTTTATTGGTGGCTGAAAAAGAGGCCTTTAAGTTTTTAGTTAGATCGTACCCAACATTGTAATTTCGATTCCATTCAAATTTCTTAAGGAAAACAGGGTTGAATTGATAATTTGGAACTAAGTTGTTGCGCACCTGTCGCTCATTGTACATGCGTAAAAAATCGTTCGTAAAGGTGAGGTTTTTAGGCATTAAAAAGAGGTTAAAATCCTTAACCAACGCCAACCACTTTGACTTTTGCACGGGTTTCCATTTCTTGAAGGGTTCGAAGGCCTTTCCGGCAAATGTGTAGTTGTAATTCAGCGCAGAAGTGTAGTTTTTCGTTCGATCGTAATTCGTATTGAAATCGCGCTTTAGGTTTTCCGCATAAGAGTAACTTGCCGACCAATTGGCAATTCTCCAGAAGGCAGGCTTGGCTCCTGCTTTCGCTTCTTTACGAACGTTGGTAAAATTAAAAGATCGTCGTTCATTGAAGTCCTGCCCGAGGCGTGCGCGTTCTCTACGCGTTGCCAAGTCGTAATCTGCCAATTTAATGTCGGGGCTGAAAGGGTCATATTCGGGATTGATTACATTTCGAGAGTATCCATAAAAGAAGGGTAAAGACACCTTGGCTTGTTTCCCAAAAAACTGACCTAGTTGCACCGTAGTATTCATATCTACGCCAATTTTTTCATTACGCTGACGCTCTTGAACGCGGCTTTCCACCGATCCCCAGTTAATTCCAGAGTAATTGCCTGAAGCAGCAACCGTGGCGAAATCGGCCACCTGTAATTGAGCCTGTCCAACCGCTGCTCCTCCGCCATTACTCACGAAATCCGTAAGCCGTAACTCATTGACCCAAACAATGACACATTCCGATTGCCCGTCGTCTGGCCAAATATTAGAAGGATCGGATTTTAATGGATTTCTTACCCCGATCATGATGGTTTTAATGGCTTGCAAATTCGGAGACCCTTTTACCTTAATTTTTCGATCCCCGTTTACTGGGTCGGTTTTGCTGTATTCATACATCGTAGAAACACCTGAAACGCCGCTCTCTACCTTGTTATTCCGTTCTTTTTTCAAATTCAATAACTCGTCAAATACGATTTCAACGTTGTTTTTTTCGGGCCATATTGCCTCAGGTGACGTAGCTCCCCATTGGGTTTTATACAAGGGCAATTCATATTCATAATAATTGTCCACAAAATCCGTCCCTAGTCGAACAAACACGGTAACCTCTTTGTCATTTAAGGGAATCAGAGGGTTCACCTCTTCCGCATGCACGGAGTTTGCTCATCAAAATTCTTCATAAACAAGCGCATGAAACGAATGGATCTAAAATCCTGAATTCCGTTAATTTTCTTTTCATAAGAAACCAAGGGAA
>RFQF01000201.1 GCA_009925805.1 Flavobacteriia bacterium
CAAGAACGCATTCCAGTTTCATTCATCCATTACTCGTACACCAAGGAAGTATTTAATTCCGTGTTATTTCATCCCTGTGTGGTTCGGGAATTTGACAACCGTTGGTATATTTTCGGTTTCAGTGAAACCCATCAAGCTGCACGATGCTTCGGCCTCGATCGTATTTATGCGCCTAAATTCGTGGATAAATTCTTTCGAAATACCGAGGCTGCATCGTTAGAAAATTTTTTGGACCATATGTACGGAGTTTATCCCTTGCCTGAAGCCGTTAAGGAAGAGGTCATGTTGCATTCCAGTCCTTTTGTGACAAAAATGCTCAATGCGAACCCCATCCATGCGTCACAAAAAGTAACAAAACATCGGAATGGAACGGGTAGAATCTCCCTGAACCTCATACCTACCATGGAATTAGTCCAATTTATCAGGTCATATGGCCGCGATCTTCAAATCATCGCTCCCAGATGGCTCGCTGCTTACGAAATGCAAACACGTTAAAAAATACTTATGAAAACAACCCCTCCCTCGTTAATTTGGCATTTAGATGCCCGCAAAGATTCGTTGCAAATGCTACGTATTATCCTATGCGACGATTCAACGCGCATTGATTTTGGATACCAAATGGATTTAAAATACGATGTCGGTTGGTGGATTAATATTTTTCAAGAAACCCACCTGATTTCCTCCGTTACAGAACAAAAGTTCTTACTGGATGAATATGACAATATCGTAATCGCTCCCGAAAAACAAAAATACGCCGCCAAGTCAGATTGGGAATTTTTCACCTTGTATTTCGAACCCCTTCCCAAAGTGGATCAAGTTATTTGTATGATTGAAGCAGAAAATCCTGATCAAAACAACTTTAACTTTTATAATATTCCCTTGAATTTATCCGATGCGCTGAAATTAAGGGAGTACCGAAGACCTTATGGCTTGTAAGGCTCTTCCGGTAAGATTATTTTCCAGGGACGAAAGCGCCTCAGGGGTTCCTTCAAACATGATTTGCCCGCCTTGGTTACCCCCTTCAGGACCTAAATCGATTACATGATCGGCACGTGCAATTACGTCGAGGTTGTGCTCAATAATTACTATGGAATGGCCAAAATCCAACAATCCATACAAAGCGATGAGTAACTGCTCGATGTCATAAAAGTGAAGCCCTGTGGTGGGTTCATCGAATAAAAATAGGGTAGGACTTTGCTGGGCTCCCTTGGAAAGAAAAAATGCCAATTTTATACGTTGCGCCTCGCCGCCGCTCAAGGTTGAAGAGGGTTGTCCTGCTTTGAGGTAGCCTAAGCCAACCGCCAGTAAAGGGGCAATCATTTTCGCAATAGCCCGTTCTTTTTTTTCACCTACGGCATCAAAGAAATCGTGCAATTCCTGCAAATCCATTTCCAATAATTGCGCTATGGATTGTTCACGATATAAGACCTCCAAGGTTTCTTCTTTATACCGCGAGCCTTTACAGTGGTCGCAAGGTAATTGAACATCCGCCATGAATTGCATGCTAACCGTAATCCATCCTTCCCCTTGGCACGCCTCACAACGTCCACCTTCTATATTAAAACTGAAAAATCCCGGTTTATAATTTCTTCGTACCGACAACGGCTGTCGGGCATAAAGGTCCCGTATTTCATCGAATACTTTTAAGTACGTAATCGGATTACTTCGACTGCTCTTTCCAATCGGGTTTTGATCGATTAACTCGATGCTTTGAATCTTGGCTAAATCTCCGGAAAACATGCAGCCTTTGTAGAGGGTATTCTTCGGATCCTCCAGTGCTTGCCGGAGCCCCGGATAAAAGAGCGATTTCATTAAGGTAGATTTTCCTGAACCGGAAACACCACTAATACAAACCAATTGTTGCAGGGGAATTCGCACATGAACGTTTTTTAGGTTGTGCATGGACGCATGTTGCATGACAATTTCCCCTTTACGCTTGAGATTGGTAGATCTGTAGGGTATTTGTTTTTCGCCATTCAGGTATTGCGCCGTAAGCGAACCACTGGAGAGCATTCCTTCCCAATTTCCGGAATACGTCACTTTTCCGCCATTAATACCCGCCATGGGACCAATATCGATGAGGTAATCAGCAGCATGCATGATGGCCGATTCGTGTTCCACGATCACTACGGTGTTTCCAAGTTCTTTGAGACGCTTCAATACGTTAATGAGATTTTCGGTATCGCGTGGATGCAAGCCAATCGATGGTTCATCCAAAATATACGTAGATCCTACCAAACTGCTTCCTAATGAGGTGGCTAAATGAATCCTTTGCGATTCGCCGCCGGAAAGGGTATTCGTGGCTCGGTTTAAGGTTAGGTAACCCAGGCCAACGTCACATAAAAACTTGAGGCGTTGCTGGATTTCCGGAAGTAATCGAGCTAGCACTTTATTGTGCGGCGTATTTCCCAATGCCGCAGTAAAAAAATCGCACAATTCATGAATCGGCATGAGCACAAGGTCCTGGACGGATTTACCCAAAAAATGCACATAACCTGCATCTTTTCTCAAGCGTGTTCCTCGACAATCCGGACACAGGGTTTTTCCCCGATACCTCGAAAGCATCACACGGTATTGAATTTTGTAGGTTTGACTCTCCACGTACTTAAAAAAGGTATTCAATCCTTCAAAGTGTGCATTACC
>RFQF01000202.1 GCA_009925805.1 Flavobacteriia bacterium
TCAATTTGGGTGTTTGTATTCCTAAGCATAAAATGAAGGCGTCTCGATTTCTGTACCAAGCTCCTGCGGTAAAATTCTCATATCGAATATAGGTTCCGATGCTTAATTCTTGAAAACCGTTTTGGTATTGATAAATGATGTTTGGGCTAATAGTGGTTGAGTTGATAAATTTACTTCGCCCTAATTTAATGTTTGCCCCTGCGTGAGCGGTATAGCGAATAGGCAATTTACTTGTTCCCAAGATCATCGATTCGTCTGGACGATTAAGATGGTGTGCTGCTACCCCAAAATAAAATTTATCCGTATAACCCACTAATCCTGCGGATGCATCAAAAAAGCCTCTACGACCATTCCCACGGGGAACATCGCCTGTTTGATAGATGAATCCTCTTCGGGGATCAATCATGTCGCCAAAAGTTAACTTACTCCAATCTAAATATTTTTGAAAATAGGAAGCGCGAACCCCGGCCATCATGGAAAACTTACGGGTAATTTTCAAGTTGTAAGAATAGATGGCACCCACCATGGTGGTTGAAATTGTTCCGTGACCTTGTTGGTCACGCATTGCAATAAATCCTAAGCCACCAGAGATGCTTTTTACGTAGCTATCGTAGGATAGGCAGTAGGTGACATAATTTCCGGTTAATTGAGGCCACTCGTTACGGTAGTTCATGGATATTCTAGGGCACCCCGTTGAACCAGCTAAGGCCGGATTTAAATAAACGGGATTCGCATAAAATTGCGTGAACGTAGGATCCTGAGCCAAACTTGTTCCTACTAAAGCAACGAAAACTACGAAAAAACTGAATTTTTTTATTTTCATGATTACAAAGATATATAACGTCTTGGTTTACGACTAATTTTTGAACTAATTCTTAAGGTGATTTGATGCAGATAATAAGCTTGTTGGGTGATCAGGCTGGTATTTTTTGTAGCCTGGTATAGAAATGATACGTTTTGTGCATGAACTCCAATCAATCCAGTTACCGATTGATTCAGTCCGTAATTACCACCAACTACAAAATTCTTAAATTGAAAACTTCCTCCGAATTGGGTTCTTTGAAAGTGACTACTAAATTCGTGAATTACGTGCGGTGAAAAGCGAATTTGTCCCTTTCTTGCGGAGAAATCCGTACCAGCGATTAACGTAGTTTGTTGCGCCGAACGTCCTATCACGCTGAAGTCATTCGTTTCTATATTATCCTGGTGTCTTAAGAGATTCTTTACCTGCCCTCCAAGGTATAGGGGGCCAAGATTCGCCATTATCCCGATATTTAGGTCTCGGTAAAATAAACTACTACCGATGGGCAAATTCATATCATAATTAAATTGCTGTACCTCGGTACTTTCGTACAAGAAATTCTGATGATTTTGAATTTTGGCAGCATCCAAGTGTTTTTGACCAAAAGAAAACGACATGGAAGGCTCGAGGGTAACAAAGCGGTTAATAGCGATTTTGGGCGAATAAATCATTCGAACATTCCAATCTTGAATCGTTCCGTGGTCAAAATTAGCATAATTGGCTACAAAGCCAAGTCCACTTTTAATGGAACGACTATATCCGTCAACGCTTATTTGCTGACTTACCTTTGGACTTGCATTGGCCAATCCGCGAAGTTGCGTGGTTGATTGAAATTTCGTTTGCGATAAATTGCCCGTTAATCCTTCGTTGAGATCGAGGTGCGTACGTTCTTGGGCAACATAAATTCGGTCTTTTTGGGTGGCAGATGCAGGCTCTTGTGCTATATATTTTTTCAGCAATTTAGCATTACGTAAATTCCAGTCAATGCGTTTTTTATTTTTTTGTTTCGTCCCTTCCTGGGATGCTCCTGAGGATAATTGAATTAAGGATTGCGCGGAGCAATCGCTAAAAATCATTTGGGAAATATCTAAGGAATAATTCAGCTTATCCAAGAGTGTGCTTTTGGGGTTCATAACCATGGTACTGCTTTCACCCGAATTTTGTTGCATTAACGACAATTCAACCTTTTGCGTTTCCGTGTTAATAACTTTTTTTGCGGTTAATTGCGGTAAATTTTGCTGCTCCAATGAGGCTCTTTGGCTTGGATTAAAAACGGTAGTCTTGTCCGTTATGTTGGGGATTAATGCCATAGGATGTTGCTCAGCTTTTTCTTGGGATACCTTAATCCTCGAATATTTCAAAGGGATCCAAAATAAGAAAATCAACGAGGGAATGGCTAATTTACCCATCCACCAAAGGAGGGTGTTGCGCTGTGAAGTATTTACCGTCACTGGCTTTATTTGGGCTAGGCTAGATTCCAGGTGTTCCGATACAGGAAAGGTGATTTTTGAGGATTTCCACGCTTCAGCATCGGCTTCATATTCGGGATTTAGGAGCAAGAAAAGTTGTAGCTCCTCCTCCTGTTCGGGTGATAGGTTTCCCTCAACCCAGTCAAAGAGCCAATAATCGATGGTATCGTGGGTTGGTGATTTCAAGCGAAGTAGTGAATGGTTTTTAATTGATTCTTTACCTTCAATCGCGCACGAAAGAGGTACACCTTTACTTGAGAAGGATTCAATGCCAATATGGCACCAATTTCCTCGTAGCTGTAGCCTTCGAGGTCCCTCAGAAGCAAG
>RFQF01000203.1 GCA_009925805.1 Flavobacteriia bacterium
TCGTCTGGATCACATGCATCCAAGGGATTCGAGCCCATGGCTACTTCTTGTCCATCGGAATATCCATCGCCATCGCTGTCGGGATTGTTGGGGTTCGTTCCAAGGAGCGCTTCATCGGAATCGCTCAGGCCGTCCCCATCAGAATCCAAAATTGTAGCCACAAAGACCGCAACCACGGTATCGGGGCTATTAAACGTCAAATAATTATTGTGGAGCGTGTCGGCCATTCCTAGGGTAGCATGGGCCACATCCCAATGACTAAATGCGAATCCCACATTGGCAGAAGCATCTAAAAGTGTTTCAATTCCTCCGAAATACGTGGTTGTCCATGGCAGCGGGGAAGGATGGATAGAATTGACCTGGATGTTGCCGGCGCCAGCAGGAGACACCTTAAAAACCACCTGATAGGGTCCTGTTAGTTGGTAACAATCAATAAGGCCCTGTTGAAGGGCTCCGCAACGCTGGTTGATAAAATCCTTGAGCGCGGTTACGCTGCTCTGCCAGCCTGCGTAGGACCCTCCCCATCGCGCGCAGTGGGCGGCCATTTCTGGGTCGATTTGATGGATCATACTATCGAGTAACGGAATAAGTTTCGCGCAGCTAAAGGACGTATTTAGGAGATCAGCATATCGGGTCACATAATATTGTTTCACTGCTGGATTCTCAGCCAGTAATTTTCCAAGTATTTCGGTATGCCCTTGTCCACCGGGATTTGGAAGAGCTTCTGCGTTGCAAGGATTGGCATTCGCTGAAGGATCTGGGATGCCTGTATAATTGATGTAATGGCCAAAAGTAGCGTCTAAATCCCACAACGTGTAACGCCATTTATGTTTGTTATTGGCCGTATCTAAGCCTCGCCACCAGGCTGTATTCCAATTGAGCCAATCTTGATTTACACAAAAGGAATTAAGCATAAAATAGTCTGCCATGGACTTCCAATTCAACAAGGAGTCTACATAGTTAAAATTGGCAGGAACCCCCATGTTATTGGACATTATATACGTACGCAACGCATTCCAATCCGGCGCGGCATTGGGCGCCCCATATTCTTCCCAAGTGGCTCCCCAAGTTTTCAAGTAATGCAGGTTGTATTGATTTTGGCCATAATAATATTCGGTATAATCCGGGTCATCTACTTTTTCCCGAATATCATACACACCCCAATAGTTTCCGTTTAAATAAACCACAGCGGGTCGCCACGTTCTTTCATCCAAACGCAAATCAGACCGAATCGAAAGGGTGTGAACGAAGGCATCGCGGATATGAGCTCCTTGTTCGAAAGGATAATTATCGCTAGCACCAGCCTTTAAAATAAGGCGCTGGAATTTACCCCGTGTTTTCTCCGGGAAAATGGGGTGATTGATATCTCCGTTGTAACCGTACTGATCTCTGCAGATATAATCAAAACCACGCTGCGGGTAAGCCCACGAATCGTTGCCGTGTTTATTAAAATCACCTTGTGCTTCGTCGATAAAACTACCGTTGGACTCGAAAAATTCAAAGGACCCCACGCGGTCAGGAGGGCTCTGGTTACCGTTTTGAAGTAAGTCGTACAATTCTGCACTGCAGACAGAAATCACAGGTACGGAATGGGACACATTTATAAAGTAGGTATTGGTTTCGGTAAACGAGGGCAACTGACCGTTGGCATAGGCCGTTGCGCGAAGCACCGTCGTATTATTAAGGGCAATGGCCCCGGTATATAAGGTGGATCCTGGGTTGGGATTCGAGCCGTCTAAGGTATAACGAATATTCGCTGAAGGATTCGCGCATTGTATTGTTACTGTTTGTGGCCCTGTGTAAAAACCTGGGGCCAAACTGAAAACCGGTGTTGGGGTATAAAAAGGAACGGGATTGGTATTCGCGGAATTGGGTGTTGGGGTGGAGAATAGGGAAAAAGTTGCTGCAGCATTGCTCGTTCGACCAATGGAATGATTAGCTTGGGTTCGATGCACGATTTTGAAAGAGTCCACGACTCCTAAGGTGGGGTTTGTAAGAATGATCCACTCCCCATCGGTTTGCGAAAGGTTGAAGTTCGGATGGTATTCGTTGCCATTCACCAAATCACGCTTGGAGCAAAAAACCATTTTATAGCCGTTTGCGGGAATTGAACCGCTTGGAATCTGCCACTTCGTTAAATTTAAGGGGTGATCGGAAAGATACCAACCTGTTAAGTTTACGGATGACCCGGTAGTATTGTAAAGTTCTATCCAATCTTCATATTGGCCATAAGCGTCCGTGATTCCTGATATATTCGAACAGGAATATTCGTTGATAACGACTTGACCAAAACCTGCAAAGGTCACCCCAAAAGCGGCAATGACTGCGATAAATTTTTGGTATAATTTCCTCATTGGAGGGACAAATTACGGATAATTCGACAAAAAGATGCTTAAATTCGCCTTCTGTATTAACTTTATCCTTTATTTGTTAATTTAATATTATGAAATTATTTTCTTTCCTTTCGGTTTCCTGCTTGATTCTGACGCTTTCTGGTGCGTGCTCCAAACAGCCGGGAATGGGTGGCCGAGCCGCCATAAAGGGAAAGCT
>RFQF01000204.1 GCA_009925805.1 Flavobacteriia bacterium
ATTATTTTATTTATATAGCAATGAAATTAACTAAAGGAAAAATCTTAAAGGCTCATAAGAAAAATAAACAAACTATGAAAAAATATAAAAAGGCTGCCAATAAGAATACTAATTCAAAGTCAAAGTCAAAAACATTTAGAAAAGGAAAATCTAACAATCTTCTTAATTCAACATTGAAAAATTATGGTATGTTAGGTGGTGCAAGTGGTAATGAATTTGGTGATATTGAACTCCAACCGATGCAAGAGCAGATTACTTCGTCACCAAGCAGCAAACCAATCTTAAATGCAGTTGAACAATCAGTTCCTCCAGTTGCCCCTCCAGTTGCCCCTCCAGTTGAACAACCAGAACAAACAGTTGGTGAAATGTTAACATTTCAAGATACTTCATCCTATGACCCTAATGCAGATGTCTCTACACAACAAGAAATAGTTCAGCCAAAAATAGAAGAACCTCAATATCAACCTCAAGATATACCAATTGTTGAAGATGAAGATGATGGTGAATTAAATTATGATGAAGACGAATTTGACGATGAATTTAGCGAAGATGACGACGAAGATGATGAAGATGACGAAGATGACGATGATGACGATGATGAAGATAATAATAATAATGAAAATGAAAAAGTAATTGAAGCATTAGAAATACTAACTAATTATATTTTAACAAAAAATTATGAAAGAACTGGTGGAACAGCTACACTCAATAATATGATAAATACTTGGCAACAACCTAATGGAGCAGACCAGGCAGCAGCACCAGTAAAAGAAGTACAAGAAATAACAGAATCACTAGTAGAACCAGTACAACAAGAAATACAACCACTACAAGAACAAGTACAACCAGTACAACCAGTACAACCAGTACAACAAGAAGAAGTACAACCAGTACAACAAGAAGAAGTACAACCAGTGCAACCAGTACAACCACAAGCACCTGCAATAGGTTAATTAAATAAATGGTAAGTATTTAATTGTATTGTCCTCATATTTAGTAACCTTGAATGCTTCATTATATCCTTCAACAAAAACAGTATCACCACTAAATATTTCATCCACTCCATTATCATTTAATGCACTGCGTCCTTTTACCAAAATAGGTAATTTTACATTATTATGCTGGTTAGAAATCGCATAATATTGATATTTGCTGCGACGCACATAAAGAGGTCGTCCCATTAATTGTAATATATTATCCTTTGCTGAATTATTTAACGGTGTTAATATTCCCATTTGCCTGTAACTTGTTTCAATTGCATTTGTTGATACATTTATTGGTATTCTACCAGGGGGTACAGGGTATGCTAAATTGCCAACTATGTATCTCTCGTCTCTTAAAGGAGGAACAAGGGGATTATACAAAGTTTCTATAGGAAGATTATTGTAAGGCCAACTGGGAATATTAAACCAACCACCTAGATATCCACCTCCATATCCACCTCCATTATTGAAATTTTGATTACTATTTCTCTCTTCAACCTCTTGATTAATGATCACTTTTTGGGTTGAAAAGGGTTTTGACTTGGAATTGTTTGCATAAAACAAGTAAGACCATATAATATAAGATAATATAATCTCAATAATAAGATTATGTTATTTTCATAGAATTGATTTGGATGTTTTTATACATTAAGATTCATCCTTATGCAGAACCTCCTGCTCCAAAACTTTTTGCAATATTAGCAATTCCACCAAGTTCTTTAAAGTCAAATCCCTTTAACATATCCTTGGCTTGTGATAGAAGAGGTCCCATATTTTTCATGGCATCAGCAAGCTGCATTTGTTGAGACATAAGCTTTTGAGTATCATCTGTTAAACGCTTAATACCATCGCCACCAAGAATTTTATTTAAATCACCATATGCATCTTCTACAGTAGCAGCGTAATCAATGCGATTATTGCGCATTTTATTACTTCCATTGGATTGGAATGTTTCAGCGCCTTGTACATCTGATGTAGTTGTAGTTTCTTGTATATCATCACTTGTTTCAACTAAAGGTTCTCCTACTCTGGCTTGTATTTTTTCTTTAGTTTCTGTTTTTTGTACCCTTCGGGGCTTTGCTCAGCCTATAACGGTATCGCCGACCCAAACGCCTCAGCAATTGGTCAACAATGTGCTTTTGGGTGCTGGAGTTATGGCTTCAAACATTACCATCAACGGTGTTCCTGGTTTGGCCAACACCCCTTTTGGAAACATCGCTTATTTTTCGAATACCAATGCCTCATTTCCTATGACCAGCGGAATGGTATTAACTACGGGTGCCGCTACGGGAGCAATGGGGCCAAACAACAGTGGAACCGCCACCAATCCTGGAACCTCACAATTGGTTAATTCAGATCCCGAATTGAACGCTATCGCCAATGGTAGCGTAATGAATGGCGTCGTTTTGGAATTTGATTTCATTCCTGCGGGCGACACGCTGATTTTTAATTACATGTTTGGTTCAGACGAATATACGGAATTTTCTCCCTCCAATTTTAACGATGCTTTCGGTATTTTTCTTTGGGGACCAGGAATTTC
>RFQF01000205.1 GCA_009925805.1 Flavobacteriia bacterium
GCGTCAAAAGGCCGGACTCCCTCAACCGCAACTATCGAAAGAGTTTGTGCGCGAGTGGCTTATGGATCAGGGGTTTCAAGGGTTAGAAGGTCAGGTGATGCCCGAAATGGATGAAGGCATGGTCCAAACCGTTTCCAAACGGTACATTGCTCTTTATGAACAAATCACGGGACAAACCTTTTTACCGATGGTACCTTCCATGAATATTAACGGAATGAAAGAGGCCGTGGAAAAGTACTTACTTCTCCCATAACTCAACGATGGGGTTACCTGTCATGCTCGCAGGGCGCTGCAATTCCAATAAATAAACCAAGGTCGCCGCAATGTCCGTGATTGCTATGGGACGATAAATTTCCTGCGCTTTCAATCGACCACCGTACCATAGCAAGGGAACATGGGTATCGTAATTATATCCTGATCCGTGCGTCGTACCCCGATGAGCCTCGTCCGTGTCCTCCGAACTGCTAATTAATCCGGGTTTTAATAAAAACAACACATCCCCGCTGCGTTCCTTGGTGTAGCCGTTTGCCAACATTTGTTCCAATGTCCCCTGGAATTTTCCCTCATCCAAATCATGGGCACATACCGCTACACGCACGAGGGGGTGCTCACGAAGAACTTGTGCGGCTTCATGCTGAAGCTCGGAAAGGGTTAACCCCAGTGCCGCGATTCGATCACGCTTGAAATATACATTGAGATTCTTGGTTTTCTCCACCAGTCCTTCGCCGTATTTCGTTTTCCATTGGGAATTCAAGGCCTTTACGATCGAGTCTACATTCAAATATCCTCCCGGTAATTTTGAGTCCACCAACTGTTGTGGCACAGGAACCACAGCATGATCGGCCGTTAAAAATACGGTGTAATTTTTTTTACCTACTTCGCGGTCCAAGGTCTTAAAGAGTTTTTCTAATTCTTGATTTAACCGCAAATAAATATCCTCAATTTCCAAGGAATAGGGTCCAAATTCATGTCCGGCAATATCCGGCGTGGAATAGCTAATGCATAACAAGTCCGTAGCATCTCGTTTTCCAAGGGCTTCCTGCACAATGGCGGTTGTTGCGAAATCGGTTAGTTGCGTATTAGCAAAGGGTGTTACCACAAATTGAGGGTAATTTCCTCGTCCAATTTCTTCCTGCGTATAGGGAAATACCGCCGATTTTTTTCCACCGAAGCTTCGTTCATAAGGCGAATTGTCCTGAGTTCTGGAGTAACGGTTGATCGGGAGCAACAAATTCCAATCGCTTAAATAGCTGTCTGCTGCATGGTGAAGGTTGAATTCCCGAACCCATTCGGGGAGTTTTTGTTGATAATAGGTGCTGGTAATAAAGGTACCACTTTGAAAATCAAACCAATAACTACCATCCGAAAGATGACCTCCGGGAAGCACCGCACTTCGATCCTTGATGGAAAGCGAAATCACTTTTGAGGCAGGGTAAGTCATTTTAAGCTGATCAGAAATCGTGGTTGTGGTTAAAAAATGCGGCGAAGACATGCCGTATTTGTTCGCTTGATCAACGCCTGTAACGTTGGTGTCTAAGACGCAATACTGGGTTTTGTGGAGCTTTCGGTCGTACCAATCATTGGCTACAATTCCGTGGTTGCTGGGGGTTGTACCCGTGTAAATGGAGGCATGTCCAGGACCCGTATAGGTAGGTACGTAATTGTATTGCGTATTCTTGCAGTTTACCCCGTTTTTCAAGAATCGGTTAAAGCCTCCGTTCTCAAAATTATCGTCAAAACGTTGCAAGTAATCGTAGCACATTTGGTCCACTACGATGCCAACCACCAGTTTTTGACCGTGAATCCAAATGCCAAGCAAGAGGCAGAATCCTGATATAAACCCGCGCATTAGTTTTTTCCTTTGACGGTTTTTGATGGCACAGGGCTCACGGAGGCAGGCTCTTTAATTACGGGTTTGGAGGTAACCGGCTTTGCAGGTTGGGAAGTTGGGACATCCACCTTTGAGGGCTTGATTTCAGGAAACGAGAAGATGGGTTTTGTCGCGTGGGGAGCTTTGTCTACCTCATTATGGGATGGATTCAATTCGCCAGGGGCAGAGGGCTGGAGGGGTAATGGTGCACTATCCGGTATTTTATTGGGAACAACCGTATTGGTATTTACCAGAGGATGCCGCATACGATCGATGATAACTCCGTCGGTCGCAGCGGGAGGTGCCGGTACAGGATTCGGTGTCAGGTTCAAGTAATGCGCATCAAAAATACACCCGTTCATTTCGGCTTCACTCACTCCCATGGCTTGACATCGCTGGCGAGCCGCATCGCGTTGCGGCCCAGGAATGGAAGCAAAGGTGCGAATCACCCTTGGAAAACTGCGATCGGTATAAAAATCCGTGGTTAGCCCAGGACGGTAGTCAAATAAAGAACTATCGCGGTTAACTCGATGCAATTCTGCAAACTCTTTGATTATTTGGTTTTGGTAACGTTGTTCCAGATCTACTCCAATCGTGGCAAATTCCGGCGCGTTCATAGC
>RFQF01000206.1 GCA_009925805.1 Flavobacteriia bacterium
CGTGGCGCGCAGAGGAGCGAAGATACCTTGGAGATCTCCTGCGCGATTTGGGCATCGGCAGGCGAAATAATTTGTGAGCCCCGGTAATCAATTCCATCTACAACTCCGCCGAGATAGACCTTGTAACCATTATCGGCTGGGGGATTGTGGCTGGCAGTGAGGATAATGCCAATTTCGCAGCCCTGGCGATGGGCGGCGAGCGAAATCATGGGGGTGGAAACGAACCCTTCGGCCATAAATACTTTGATTCCTTGTTGAACAAGCACGGCAGCCACGGTGTGCATGAACAATTCTCCTCCAAAGCGGCAATCATGGCCGACCACAACGGACGCCTTTTCAAAACGTTCGTTTAACCAAATCCCCGTGGCTTCGGTGACACGCGCTACATTTTCTACAGTAAACTCTTGAGCAATGATTGCTCGCCATCCGTCAGTACCAAATTTTATCGATTGTTTCACAACGTTGAATTGAATTGATGATAGGATTTTTCAATGATGGCTATACTTGCCTCCATTTGTTCTTTCGTGATCACTAAAGGAGGGGCAAAGCGAATGATGTTTCCATGAGTAGGTTTCGCCAAGAGACCATTTTCGGCTAATTGAAGACAGAATTTCCATGCCGTATCGCTTTCGGGGGTATCATTAATGACGATGGCATTGAGTAATCCTTTACCACGAACGCTGGCAAATAACCCGTTTAAATCCACCAATTGTTGCATTGCGGTTCGGAATATGGCACCGAGTCTTCGGGCATTTTCCATGAGGTTTTCATCAATCAACACATGAAGTGCTTCTTGGGCAACGGCTGCTGCCAAAGGATTCCCACCAAAGGTAGATCCGTGCTGCCCCGGCTTGATCAAATCCATGATAAAATTATCAGCCAAAACCCCTGATACGGGATAAACTCCGCCCCCAAGAGCCTTGCCTAAAATGAGCATATCCGGGCGTTGAAAGTTCGGTCCGCGTTCGCAGTGTGTTGTGCAAGTGCATGAACCGCAAACAGCCAAGAAACTTCCCGTGCGCGACAAGCCGGTTTGAATTTCATCGGCCATAAAAAGCGTATTTGTTTCCGTGCACAGCTGGCGTATGTTGGTAACGAAGTCTTCGGAAGGAACGACAACCCCAGCCTCTCCTTGAATGGGTTCGACGAGAATACCTAGCGTGTTGGGTTTAATTAACTCAGCTTTGAGCGCGGGAATATCGTTGTAGGGAATGGAAATGAATCCTGGGGTATGGGGTCCAAAATGCTTTTTGGAGCCTTCGTCCGAGGAAAAGGAGACAATCGTGGTAGTTCTTCCGTGAAAATTTCCACGACAAACTACGATGTTTCCTTCATTTTCAGGAATTCCTTTAACTTCATATCCCCACTTTCGGGCGAGTTTAATGGCCGTTTCAACCGCTTCAGCCCCCGTATTCATCGGAAGGAATTTGTCGTAACCGAAAAGCTGATGAAGTAGGGCTTCAAATGGCCCTAGCAGGTTATTATGAAAGGCCCGAGACGTTAGGGTAAGGGTTTGGGCTTGTTCGGTCAGGGCTTTAACAATGCGCGGATGGCAATGGCCTTGATTTACGGCTGAATAAGCCGAAAGGCAATCGAAATATTTTTTTCCCTCGACATCCCACAAGTAAACGCCTTCGCCGCGTTGTAAGACCACAGGTAGGGGATGGTAATTATGAGCTCCGTAGCGTTCTTCGATTTCAATATAGTGGAGCATGGGTCTGGTGTTTCGTTGAGTACAAAAATAACTACTTTACGACTTCATAAAAAAACTTAATGAAAGTTGAAATTTGTTTAATAGTGGTAAATTTGCTCCCGTGAAAAGGTGTTTAGTCATTAAATTGTTGTTGCTTTTAATAGGAATCAGTTCCCAACTGACGAATGTGAAAGCAATTACCTTAACAACACCGAAAGTAAAAGTAGCTAAATACGACTCCGCGAAAAAAGTAATTTCCACGGAAGAGGAAGAATCCCTTACCCAAGTGGAATTGGACGAAACTGACGACGATGACCTAGATGACTCTTCGGGCAATTTATGTCCTTCAGAATTCAATATTTCAATACTTCAAAAGGTCCATCCTATTGATGTTTCCAAGGTTCAAATCCCTTTAAAATGGACCACGAGAATTTATCTCGTGACACGCAGCTTACGCTTGTGATGCGCAACTGACTTCGCGCTTTTGTTTCCATTTATTTATTGTTTAACCCCATATTTTGTTTATTCTACAAATCAATTACGTTTTAATTCCTATGAAAAAGTTACTGCTTCTCCTGCCAATGAGTGCTTTCATCTTGTTCTCCTGCGGGCATGGTTCCGAGGAAGAATTGGAGAAAATACAATTTACGGCCACATCACCGCTCGTAAAAGATACCACCATAACGCGGCAATACGTTTGTCAAATACGTGCAATTCAACACATCGAACTTCGAGCCCTCGAGAAGGGATATCTGGAAAAAATCTTCGTGGATGAAGGTCAAAAAATTCAAAAAGGA
>RFQF01000207.1 GCA_009925805.1 Flavobacteriia bacterium
TATTTTTAATCAGCACTTACGGTCAATAAAAGCGATTGGACAGTATTCAATCAAGCGCTGGCCATTCTTTTTAAGTAGCGCGATTGCAACTATCAGTTCATACGGCATAGCACTATGGGCAATGACTGTCGCTCCTATTGGAGTTGTTGCTGCATTAAGAGAAATATCAGTCTTATTCGTTTTTTTAATTGCCATCTTTTTTCTCAAAGAACAGTTCGGAAAATATAAGTGCATTGGAGTTTTATTGATATTCGCAGGAGTGATTTTGATTAAACTTGAAAGCTAAAGAGGCGGCGAATTACTATTTCTACTGAATTGTCCTTATTTCTAGTGCCGCTCCAGTGTAAATATCCCACTTGGACTTAATGACGTCACATTGACCTTAAAAGGACGCTTGAATTGTCGGTTTTCCCGACAGCCCCTAAGCTTTGGATAAGATTTTGGTTTGATTAACCATGGATCACTGGTTTGATAGTTGCCGGGAAAGTTAAATCAAAACTCCGCATGGATCCGAAATGACACGATGTTGACCGGACCCCGAGCGGAGTTGTACGCCGGATTGATGATGTGTTGGAAATTAAGCCCTGCTAATACATTCTTAATCACATTGGCGTTGTAATAGATCTCACCAATGCGTTCGGGGCTATAGGATATGGTTTGCGCAGAGCTTGCGTAATCCCCAATAAAGTAGGAAATCCCACCAGCTTGCAAGTAACCCTTGCGTTGATTGGATAAGCCATTTTGCATGACTGAAATCCCCACCGTATCTTTGGGTCGTTGCCAGCGATTGCCATTCAGACCCATGCCAATCGAGACTGACTGATCGGCTTCGGTAAAGGACATGGTCTCGGTTTGGCCATCGGATTTAAAGAGACGGGCATAGACTCCCAAATCATGAGTGAGCGCTTGTTCCCCATGAATACCAACCCCGGTTTTGATTTGCTTGATTTTTGGATTGGGCGTCATCATTGAGCGGGTTATTTATTTGAATTTGGCGACCACCAATACCACCAAATTGTTGGCAAAGGTTGAGGATTCTCTCAAAGCCGGGAACCTGGAAGGTGCCAAAGAAATTTGTCGGAACACCCGCGGTCCCGTTGCAAGTATTTTTTATCAAGGTTTGGAACGTTCCGGTGAAGGGGTTGATATTGCCGAAAAAGCAGTGACTTCCTACGGTTCCGTTCAAATGGGCCAACTCGAAAAAGGATTGATTTGGATCTCTCTCTTCATCGCTTTGGCGCCCATGTTGGGCTTCCTTGGAACGGTCGTCGGGATGATTCAGGCCTTCGATGCCATTGAAATTGCCGGTGATATTAGTCCATCTTTGGTGGCCGGTGGTATCAAGGTGGCCCTTTTGACGACAGTTTTTGGTCTGATTGTGGCGATGATTCTTCAGGTGTTTTACAACTATTTGATTTCCAAGGTTGACTCCCTGGTGAATACCATGGAAGACTCTTCCATTAGCTTGATCGATCTTTTGGTTAAATACGGTAAAAAATAAAATCATGGGCTCCGACTTCATGATTGACGCAGGACTCTATTTGTCCTACATCATGTTTTTTGTAGCCTTTTTGGCTGCTCTAGCATTTCCGATTTGGGAGATCGTAACGAGCATGGAAGCTGCCAAAAAAGCGTTGGTTTCCGTCGGTTCGGCGGCTATCATTTTTGGACTCTCTTATGCTTTGTCAGGGAACGAAGTACTTCCATCCTACGAGAAGTTTGGTATTACACCATTTTTGTCTCAACTCATCGGGGGTTCCTTGATTATGCTGTACATCACTAGTATTTTGACGTTCGTCCTGCTTATTGTTGGCGAAGTAGTCAATTTTTTTCGTTGAACCATTTTTGCTCTTAGGTAAATATTATGGCCAGACCGGTTCAAGAAGTCAATGCAGGATCCATGGCGGATATCGCCTTCCTCCTGTTGATTTTTTTCTTGGTAACGACGACCATCGATACCGATAAAGGGATTGCGATCAAATTGCCCCCCATGCCTGAGGAGAATCAGCCTCAGAACGATATCCGTATCAAGGAGCGCAATGTTCTTAAAGTCCTTGTCAATGCCAACGATATGTTGCTGGTGGATGGAGAGCCTACGGATATCAAGGAACTCAAGCGCATGACCAAGGATTTTATTGATAATCCTACCAAGAATCCTGATTTGTCTGAATCCCCTCAGAAAGCTATTGTGTCCCTCAAAAACGACCGTGGAACTTCGTACAACCTTTACATCCAGGTACACAACGAGCTCAAAGCGGCCTACAATGAGTTGAGAGATGCCCGGTCTCGTTTGTTATACGGACGCGCTTTGGAGCAATTGCCCGAGAGCCGTCAAAACGAAATCAAGGATTACTACCGTCAGGTTATTTCCGAAGCTGAACCCGAAGGTTAATACCCCCAATTCCCTGTCATGAAGCTCAAGAAAAAAGAAAAACCGACCCCGGCCATCAGCACCGCTTCGCTGCCGGACATCGTT
>RFQF01000208.1 GCA_009925805.1 Flavobacteriia bacterium
TTCAACCTTTTCATAATCGTCGGAGGTTTCGCTTAAGTAATCCATACCATGTTCTTTTTCCTGAAAGCAAATGGTGGTTGTTTTCCGTTGTTCTTTGAGTTTTCTTTCGGTTCTTCGAAAGTTCAGATACCATTTAAGTTGTGTCTTGGCGACTTCTTGGGTGGTAAATCCTTCCAACCGTACGCTATAGTTTAAGCGCTGGTCTTCGTTCAAATCATATTCTACAACAACGCGGCGATTTTGATCCACGATACCGGTAAGTTCTACCTTGTTTTTTGATTCTTTGGCCGTAAAAACCAGGTTTTTCGTGGAAAGCGCTCCAGGAATAATTAGGAAATTTTCCGCATCGTTGTCGCTGAACAAACAAAGTGCTTGGGATTGTTTTTTAATAAATTGATCGTAGGAATGGTAGTTTTTTAAATGCACCGAAGCCAATCCCGCACCTTGCGAGTTTATGGCAATTTTAAGCCGCTCATTTTCCAAGATTATCTTCTTAATAGGAGCTTCGGGTAATAGTGGAAGCACATCAAATCCCTTGTTTGGTTGTTGATCACGAATAATCTTCGGATCATTTTCAGCAGTAGATTCAGGCTGTTTTTTGGCTTTCGGTTTTTCGGTATTTTCGGTTTTTGTTTGTTCCTGACGAGCTTTTTTCAGGTCTTCGCTGCTTGGTTGATTGATTACGGTAAATACGGTAAGGAGTATTCCAATGAGTACTAGACCAATCGTTGTATTTTTATCCATGGGAAAGTTGATGTTTGAGGGCCGCTTCTAAGAAAGCAACAAATAAAGGGTGCGGATTAAGTACGGTACTTTTATATTCGGGGTGGTATTGTACCCCAACAAACCAAGGGTGATCGGCAATTTCGACGGCTTCAATGAGTCCGGATTCCGTATTTTTTCCTGCCGGAATCATGCCTGCTTCTTTGATTTGGGTTAGGTAGGCGTTATTAAATTCGTAGCGGTGACGATGGCGTTCATGAATTTGATCGCTTTCGTAAGCTTGGTAGATTTTGGTTCCCGGTTTTAGTTGACAGGCATAGGCTCCGAGACGCATCGTTCCGCCAAAATTGGATTGCCGCTTTTGTTCCTCCATCATACTGATCACTGGGTGAACCGTATCGGGATTTATTTCCGTGGTGTGTGCATCCACAAGGCCTAGAACGTTTCTAGCAAATTCGATAACGGCGCATTGCATGCCTAAACAAATTCCCAGAAAAGGGACTTGTGATTCCCGAGCAAAGCGAATAGCTTCAATTTTTCCAGCAATTCCCCGAGAACCGAACCCGGGGGCAACAAGAACCCCGTGCATTTTTTTGAGAATTTCCTTGACATTTCTGCTGTTAATGTTTTCCGATTGTATCCAATGCACCTTGACTCTCGCGTTGTTCGCTACTCCAGCGTGAATGATGGCTTCCGAGATGGATTTATACGAATCTTTCAATTCGACGTATTTTCCCACCAAAGCAACATTCAGTTCGTATTTTGGGTTTTTGAGTTTATCCAAGAATTCTTTCCACCGATCAAGATTTGGGATATTGCGCTTGGATAAATCCAATTTCTCAAGTACCACCGTATCCAATTCCTCGGCTTGCATCAGCAAGGGGACTTCATAAATGGTAGAGGCGTCACGTGCTTCAATAACCGCGTTAATGGTTACATTGGTAAATCGAGCGATTTTCTTACGCAGTTCAAGATCCAAGGGATGTTCGGTACGGCAACAAAGTATGTCCGGTTGAACACCTAACTCCAACAAAGCTTTTACACTGTGCTGGGTGGGTTTGGTTTTCAATTCACCTGCAGCCGCTAAATAGGGAACCAAGGTTAAATGAATCACCAAGCAATCTTCATCCAGTTCCCACTTCAATTGACGAACAGCCTCGATGTAAGGTAAGGATTCAATATCACCAACCGTTCCTCCAATTTCGGTGATGACGATATCGTAAGGATGTTGCTCGTTCAGTTCTTGAATTCGCTCCTTGATTTCATCCGTAATATGGGGAATCACCTGAACGGTTTTTCCTAAATAATCTCCTCGACGCTCCTTTTCGATAACGTTTTTGTAAATTCTTCCGGTAGTAATATTGTTCGCCTGCGAGGTTGGGACGTTTAAAAAGCGTTCGTAATGCCCTAAATCCAAGTCGGTTTCGGCTCCATCATCCGTAACATAACATTCCCCGTGTTCATAAGGATTGAGCGTTCCTGGATCGATATTGATGTAAGGATCAAGTTTTTGTATCGTCACCGAATATCCTCGTGCTTGAAGTAATTTCGCTAGCGAAGCAGAGATAATACCTTTACCTAACGAGGAGGTCACCCCGCCTGTTACAAAGATAAATTTAGTGGTGTTGGACATACGGGGTACAAAGTTAATATAACTAACCGAATTTCAGTTATGTCGAATCAGATTAGCGCTTCTTCCAGGGTTGATAATGGTCTGAATGACTCGGTCGGTTCGAATCCATTTC
>RFQF01000209.1 GCA_009925805.1 Flavobacteriia bacterium
GGGATGAATACACCAAATGTGGTTTATTGAAATCGGGAAATTGGAGAAAATCTTTGAAATTGTGATAACGTCCTCCCGGAATAGCGTTCGCTGTTTTTCCAAGTTTTAAGCAGTCGAGCAGGTACTTTAATACATCATCCGGCATGGTCTCATCGTAGACAAAACGCACTGGAACCCCTTTTTTTCGTTTTTTAAGGCTGCGTTCGATTTTCTCCGAATAAGACTCGCCTAGGCTATCCTCCAGGTCGAGTTCTGCATCACGGGTGAATTTAAAGGTATAGGCCGAAATTTTATCATGTGGTATATTGGAAAAGATGTCGCTCAAGTGCTTGCGAATTAAATCATCTGCCAAAACAAAAAAGGAACTTTCGTTCTGGTTTACGACAAAGAAGCGGTTTTTACCTGAGGGGATTTGCACCAAGGCATAACGGTTGGACAACCCTTTGTTTTGAATTTTTACCGCCAAATAAATAGCATCATCTCTCAATTCAGGAAAGGCGGATTTACGATCCAACATTATAGGAAACAACATGTGCTTGAATTGGTCGTTAAAATAACTTGCGGTTCTTTCCGAAAGCTCACCCACCAAAGCGTCTTCATTCAAGGTGTAAATTCCTTCTTTTCCGAGCAAGTCAATTAAATTCGCATAACAGGCCTCAAACAAATCTTGCTGATGCAAAACAACTCTTCGAATTTCTTTGTAAAGTTCTTCAGGTGTTCCATCATAGCCATAAATTTTTTTCTTGTTGTAAGAAATTAACCTGCGCACCTCGGCTACTCGTACACGAAAAAATTCATCCAGATTGTTGGAGTAGATGCCTAAAAAACGAAAGCGCTCAATTAAAGGAACCCGCGGATCCATCGCTTCTTGTAAAACACGCGCATTAAAGTTTAACCAACTTAATTCTCGGTTGATGCTTTTCATAGATAGTGAATTTTCGATAAATTACGGATAAATAGGTTAACTGAACGTTAATCGAACTCAAAGAGAACGGCTCCTTTTTCTACCACGTCTCCTGCTGCAACAGTAATGGATTTAACGGTCCCTATTCCGTTAGACTTCAACGTATTCTCCATTTTCATCGCCTCCAACGATAGCAACGCCGTGCCAGGTTCCACGGCCTGACCGACTTCAACCAAGAGCTGAAGAACCCTTCCCGGCATGGGAGCCTCATAGCGCTTTATTTTACGAACTTTAGGCTTATCCAAGCCCAATTGTTCGATTAATGCGTCGAGGTCATGTTTTTTACGTACATGAATTGTTCGATGATTGATTTTCAAGAGCAATTCCTGAGATTCACTGTCGTCTTGGAGTACCTCACCATGGTAGCTTACCCCTTCAAATTCGAGGATAAAATAGGCGTGGTCAATCCATGTTACGGAGGCTCCTTTGGAGGTAGGAGTTTCTTGTTTGTCAAATAGCCAACCCATCATTGTTTTGTTAAAATAAAGGTAAAATCATTCGTGGTAAGAATCTCTTCTTGGACTCCTCCGTTCAACGCCTCTTTCAAAATAAGTTCCGTTGCAAGCACTTCCTCGGCAATGTAATGCCTAAAAGCCGCGATTCCTTGGCTAACGCTTGGGGTGGCTTGGTATTCCACTAAGATTCGGTCCGTAACATCAAATCCCCCCAATTTTCGCGCATTTTGAATCCGATTCACCACTTCTCGTGCAATTCCTTCTTGCGCTAATTCTTCGGTGATCTCAATATCTAAGGCCACGGTCAAGGGTCCTTCAGAAGCCACCACCCATCCCGGAACTTCTTTCGTGCTTATTTCAAAATCGGCCAAACCGAGCGATATTTCTTGGCCCTCCAGGGTTAACACAGCCCCTTGCTCCAGTTCTATTTGGGCGATATGTTCCGCGGTAAGTGTTTTTACCCATTCGGTAATTCCCTTCATATGTGCGCCGTATTTTGGGCCAATGGTTTTGAAATTCGGTTTAATCTGTTTCACTAAGGCGGTGTGATCCATCCACTCGATTGCTTTAATGTTGACCTCCGATTGAATTAAAGAAGCAACGCGCTCAACATAGGATTTTTGGGGCTCTGGCAATGGTGGAATTAAAATGCGCTTTAACGGCTGCCGCACCCGAATTTTTTCTTTTTTGCGCAAGCTAAGTACTAATGAGGTTATCGTTTGTGCTAAGGTGATTTCTGCTTCAAGCGATACATTGATGATGGAACGATCAATTACTGGGAATTCCGCCAAATGCACGGACTCGGCTTGTTGACCTTGCGTTAAATCCAAGTAAAGACGATCCATAAAGAAGGGAGCAATGGGAGCGGCAAGGATGCTTACGGTTTTTAAGCAGGTGTAAAGCGTTTGATACGCGGCTAATTTATCCTGAGGATCCTCGTTTTTCCAGAAACGCCTTCTGCCCAAGCGAACATACCAATTCGATAATTGATCCCCAACAAATTCTTGAATTTGGCGCCCTGCCTGAGTTACATCATATTGGTCG
>RFQF01000210.1 GCA_009925805.1 Flavobacteriia bacterium
CTGGAATCCTGATCGGCGCTATTTGCTTAGTTGCAAGTACGCTATGGCATATCCATTGGCTTGTTTTGCTGTCCTTTATTTTTCTCTTCATTAACGCGGTGAATTTACTCCCTTTAGATCCGCTCGATGGTGGTCAGGTACTGAACGTATTATTCCTTAAGCAGCATGATTGGTACGGTTTGTTATTTGCTTTAAGTTCATCCTTGATTTTACTAATGATTGGCTTTTTTTTAGCAGATTGGTTAGTCGTGGGCTTTGGATTTATTTTAGGGTTGCGTGTTCGTGCCATGCAAGTGAATTATCGAATTCGCAAAGCCTTGACGGAACGCGAAGTGGATTACCGAGTACCCTACGAAATGCTCAGTAACCGCGATTACCACGTCATGAAAGAAATGCTGGTGGAATATCGACCTATGGCACGGCAATATGCGGAGAATATCAACGATCAAAACGAACAATTGCTTGCTCAGTTGGTTAATGAACTCTTGCTGCCCCCCATGCAAGAGGATATTCGTGTGTCCGGCAAATGGTTGGTAGTGGGGGTATGGGTCATCTGCCTTGCCATTCCTGTATGGTTGTTGCTTAACTTAGATTTATATTGGTATTTTGCGTCGCTTTAAGTTCCTTTTCTTTGGTTTCGTAGTTGTGCATTCAAGCTTTTTAGCTCAATGTGAACGCGTTTATTTTAAAGGTCGGGTAGAGGATTCCTTGAGACCCCAGGCTTTTTATAATTTACTCGTCGTTAATCGAAGTTCGGGTAAAGCTACTTTTGGTATGCCCGACGGGCGGTTCACGGGTTATGCCCACTTGAATGACACCATCGCTTTATCGGTTAAACAATATCCCATTTATGAATTTATCGTTCAAGGGGACTCCAACTGCCAATGCCAAGTGTTAGCCTTCATTGAACGATTACCCCAAGAAATGGCCGAAGTGGTGGTTAAACCCTTGAAAACCTTGTCGCAAATCAAGGAAGAACGTGCAGCGCTTGCCCTTCGGGATACGCGCTTAGTTTCAGGAATCAATGTACTTGAAAGCCCGATTACCGCTTTGTATCAAGCTTTTTCTAAGAAAGAACAAAACAAACGATGGATTGCAGAACAAGTGTACAAAGATAACCAGCGCAAAGTTGTTCAAGAATTGCTTCGATTATATGTGGCCTATGAAATAATTGATTTACAGGAATCGGAATTTGATGCCTTTTTATTATTCCTCAACTTGGATCCGGATTTTCTAAAAACCGCTTCTGAAATGGAGCTAATAACCTACATTAAGGATAAATTCGATCATTTCAAACGCTTTAATGCCGGTGAATGATGCGGCTTATTTTTTCTGTCCAAGCATCCCAAGCGTAGTGTTTTTGAACGAAGGCGCGTCCTTCTCGTCCGAGTTGTTTTGCATATTCAGGGTTCATTAATAAATGATCCATCGCTTGAAGCATTTCCTCGGAAGTATTTGCAACGATCACGGGACTGTTCGGGATCGCTTCTGCCGCGAGGCTGGTAGTAATGCAGGGAAGTTCCATAGCCATTGCTTCGAGTAGTTTGTTTTGCATTCCCGTACCAATTTGCATGGGTGCCAAGAAAATTTTTCCACGGGAATAAACGCTTTGTATTGAATCTTGCCAACCAAGCATGCGAACATTGCTCTTACCCTTGAGGTACGCATCAAGTTTACTGCTTGGATTCGCTCCGGCAATTAACACGTTCCATTGTGGGCGTTGCGCTAGTAGGTTGTCGCATAACCAGTGTACGGCATCCACATTGGGTGCATAGGATAAGTTTCCAACAAAAACGGCATCGAAAGTAGCCTCGATGGAGGTGTTAGGGTTGAATTTATGGGTATCTATTCCATTGGGTATAACCTGAATATGCTTTCGGTGAGGATACGGCAAACCGTTGGCATCTTGTTGGCTAATCATCAGCTGGTGTTCGAAGTAATGGAAAATCCGTTGTTCATATTCATTCAACCGATGGCTTTCCATTTCAACCATGCGTTTTTTCAATCCGCGAAGTCGGTTTTTACGACGCTCCATTCCCAAAGATAAGAGGTCCATGTAATCCAGCGTTTTGTGGCAATGATGGTAGTGTTTTACGTATTCAGCGGGACGAATCATCTGACAAAAAATGTGGTATGGCTGAATTTGATGGAGTTTCTTTAAAATTTCCCTTTGAATAAAAAAATCGGTAAAATAGGCAGTTTGAAACGGTCTTGAATACAATATATTAAACAATAACCGAAGACCAATCCTCCAGCGGCTAAGTTTGAAAACCTCTATCTTGTGCGTGTAGGGTGTTAGTTCGTCGATCCATGCTGTCTGGACCGTTTCATCCGTTAGAGCCATCAGGTGAATATTGAAATATTGGCTCAATCCTTTGATTAAATAATAAGCGCGCAGCTTGTCGCCTTTTTCCAAGGGAAAAGGAAATCTTGAAGTAATGAATACCAAGGTTGGTTTAT
>RFQF01000022.1 GCA_009925805.1 Flavobacteriia bacterium
TAGATGGCAGGTGCCCGATTGAAAAAAGCTTTTCTTCCATATATCCCTATCCAGATAAATCTAGCAATTCGTACGCTAGATACGACCACGCAACCATTCCTAGTAATGTTAAGCCGAAAAAAGGTGGAGCCGATCGCCCGCTCCCAGGCAAGGATGAATATACATTTAAGTTGACTTGTTATTATGGATTTGGCTGTCACAGTGGCATAAATTGGTTAAGAGTGGTGGACGATAAGGGAAAAGTAGTTTTAAGTTACTGTATGCCACTGGACGTTGTTACTGTGGCTAATGACAAGAGTTATGTGATTGATGCTTCTTAAAAACTAAAAAAGGAGAATATGAGTAGGCCCAAAAAATCTAAAAAATCCAAGAATAGAAAATCCCCAAATAATGGAACAATACAAAATCAGATACAAAATCAACCTAGAGAAATAAAACAGGCCAAACAACTTAAACCTAAAACTAAAAATCAGGCTGAGTTTATAAGAACAATATCAGAGAATACGGTTTCCATGGGTGTGGGTCCAGCAGGTTGTGGAAAAACATTAATAGCCGTAGCTTATGGAATAGAAAAACTTTTAATAGGAGAATATAAAAGTTTAATAATAACAAGACCAGTTGTTGAGGCGGGAGAAAAAATGTTAACTGAGGCATGATGAATCTTCAAATTTTATCTCCTGAAGCAGAAGTGTTCTCAGGAAAAGTCGATTCAGTTTCCCTTCCAGGACTATCGGGAAGGTTTCAAGTATTAAGTAATCACGCCCCAATTATTGCAGCGTTGGGTCATGGGATGGTAACATATCAAATTTCGCAAGGACAAGAAGCACATTACGAAATTAAAGGAGGCGTGGTGGAAATGCTCAACAATGCGATCGTGGTGCTCGTAGATTAAGCTGTTAATCCTTGTTAAGTAGGCCTTTGCATTTTAGCAAGCGATTTTGTTTGCTTATCTTCGCTCATTATTCTATAAATGCTTTCCAAAACAATTGACCCCACCAATATTCCGAGCCATGTAGCCATCATCATGGATGGGAATGGACGTTGGGCAAAAGCCCAGGGGGAAGATAGGCTTTACGGCCATTCGAATGGTGTAGCGTCTGTAAGGGAAACCCTCAAAGCCGCCCGTGAACTAGGAGTAAAGTATTTAACCTTATATGCGTTTTCCACCGAGAATTGGGCAAGGCCAAAATCAGAAATCGAGGGCCTAATGCAATTATTAGTGGCGTCCATTCATAATGAGCTGGACTCGTTGTGTGAAAATGGTGTGCGCTTGGTCACCATTGGTGAAATAGAGAAGTTGCCGCAGGATTGTATTGAAAGTCTAAATGAGGCCAAGGATAAAACCAAAAACCACAAAGAAATTACCTTGATTTTGGCGTTAAATTACTCATCACGCGACGAAATTATACGCGCCTGCAATCGATTAGCCGAACAAGTATTGCAGGGGAATATTGCTCCAGGGGAAATACAACAAAGACACTTGGAAGAAGCTTTAGACACCGCGCATGTGCCCGATCCTGAATTACTCATTAGAACGAGCGGGGAATACCGGGTAAGTAATTTCTTGCTTTGGCAGCTTGCCTATGCCGAGATGCATTTTACGAAAGTGTTTTGGCCAGAATTTAGAAAGCAACATTTCATCGAAGCAATTGCAGACTTTCAATCGCGGGAGAGAAGGTTTGGGAAGACTTCGGAACAATTGACATAACTCGAAAAGGATGATAAAAAAGTGCTTATTACTGTTAATCCTTTTTAACCTATTGGAAACAAAGGCTCAAGGAGAATTTCCCGGTTTCTCCGCTGTTCCTCGAGAATACGAAATAGGCCCTATTCGCGTCGTTGGAGCAGATAACTTCGATCATCAGGCAATAAAAGCAGTTGCGGGTTTGCGCCAAGGCCAGAAAATCACGTTACCCGGCGATCAAATCAGCAATGCCATAAAGAACTTATGGAAAGAAGAACTTTTTTCGGATATAGCCATTGAATTAGAGAAAGAAATTCAAGGGGTGGTGTACCTTACCATTCGATTAGCACCCCGGCCAAAATTGTCCCACATAAAATTTAAAGGGGTGCCGAAAAGGGAAGCGGATAAACTTCGCGAGGAAATTGATTTGTTTTCCGGAAAAACCATTACGGAGAACATCATTTATCAAACCGATGCCAAAATTAGAGGGTATTTTAGAGATAAAGGGTTTTATTCAGTTGGGGTTGTTATACAGCGTATTAAGGATACCATAATGAATAATTCAGAGGTTTTTCTCATTGATATTGACCGTGGGGTAAAAGTCGGAATCAAATCCATCGAACTTGAAGGGGTAAGCAGTGTGCCAAAATGGAAGCTCTATATGGCCTTAAAAGAAACGAAACGTAAATCCATCTTGCGGATTTTTAAACGTTCCAAGTATACGGTCTCAACTTATGAAAAAGATAAAAAAGCCCTTTTAGAAAAATTCTATGCCGTTGGACTCCGCGATGCGCGAATCGTTCAAGATACTGTGTATTTCAAAGACCCTAAAAACCTCATTATAAAAGTGAGCATTGATGAAGGGGAAAAATACTATTTTGGGGATTTTGAGTGGTTCGGCAACAGTAAATATCGATCTTCCTTTTTGGACTCGGTGATCGGAATTAAAAAAGGGGACATTTACAATAAATCCTTGTTGGATAAACGACTGAATGGTGGTGCAGATGGTAGAGATATCGCCTCATTATACATGAATAAAGGCCATTTGTTTTTTCAAATTTTTCCCATAGAAACCGGCGTTTCCGGTAACTTCATCAACTACCAATTTAGATTATATGAGGGAAAAGAGGCTCGATATGGAGAAATAACACTGCGCGGAAACACCAAGACCAACGATCAAGTGGTGTTTCGTGAAATAAGAACCAAGCCAGGGGATCTTTTTAATAAAGAAGACATCATGCGCACCCAGCGCGAACTCTCGCAATTGGGATTCTTTAACGATCAAACTATGAAGGTAAATCCTCTTCCCAACCCCGAAAAAGGAACCGTGGACATAGAGTACATCGTGGAAGAAAAATCATCGGATCAGATTGAATTGTCCGGAGGTTATGGCGGAGCAGGTCCGGGGGGAGCAGGAAGAGTTATTGGAACGTTAGGACTTACCTTTAACAATTTTTCAACGCGAAATATGTTCAAAAAATCCGCATGGAGTCCACTCCCCGGAGGGGATGGCCAGCGCTTGTCCATTCGTGCCCAATCCAACGGAAGATATTATCAAGGGTATACCTTTTCCTTTACCGAACCATGGTTGGGAGGAAAAAAACCGAACGCCTTATCGTTTTGGGTTAACAATACCTCTCTTTCGTCCAACGGTCTGTTCAGAACAAATCCTTCCTATAAAGGAATTTCTATTTCAGGAGTTGGTGTAGGGCTACAGCGCAGGAAAAAGTGGCCTGATGATTACTTTACGGCCTATTATGAATTGAGCTATCAATACTACGACGTTGTCAATGATTTTCGTTTTCCACTATTTCCCAAAGGATACTCCAACGACATTGCCCTAAAATACGTTCTTCAACGGTCGTCTGTTAGCGCACCCATTTATCCGCAAAGCGGTTCGAATTTCACGTTTACAGCGAAATCCACGCTTCCGTATTCGTATTTTGAAAAAAACGTTGATTATTCTCAAGCAACGATTGCACAACGTTATTATTTTTTGGAGTATTTCAAATTTAAGTTCACGGGTGAATGGTACACGCCATTAAGCGCGAATAGAAAATTAGTCATGCTTTCCCGTTTTGGCTTTGGATATATCGGCGCGTTTAATGCAGCTCGAGGAATTACCCCCTTCGATCGGTTTACGATGGGAGGTAGCGGACTTACCGGAGTAAATCAATTGGGAGGACGAGAAATAATTGCGTTGCGAGGATACGAGGATCAATCCATATCCTCGGGCGGATCGGATCCGATTATAGCGAAATATACCCTAGAATTAAGGTATCCCATTTCCTTAAACCCTCAGGCCACCTTTTATGTTACCAGCTTTCTTGAAGCCGGAAATACCTATCCCTCCTTCAAAAATTTTAACCCTTTTAATGTGAAACGCGCAGCCGGAGTGGGAATAAGGGTGTTTTTACCAATGTTTGGTATGTTAGGACTGGACTACGGACTTGGTTTTGATCGGCTCGACTCTTGGTCTTCAGGGTATAACGGACCTTCCGATGCTTCCATCCAAAAGAAAGGATTTTACCCAAAACTCAGCTTTACCATTGGCATGAACCTTGGTGAATTGTAGAAATTGAGAATATTGTTGTAATTTCGTCTCCTTGAAAAAATGAAAAAGTCCTACCTTTTCTTTGTGATTCTTTTTTTATGTGCCCAAGGTATGGCTCAGTCTTATGCATTTATTGATTCAGACTATATTTTGTCGAATATCCCGGAATACAAGGAATCCAAGGAGAAGTTGGATAAACTCTCCGAAACATGGACTAAGGAAATTGAAGATCGATTGAGCGTGCTTCAAACGCAGAAAGAGAATTTTAATAAAGAAGAAATTCTGTTACCCACCGAGGAAAAAACAAAGCGGAAATTAGAAATCGAAAAATTGGAAAAAGAAACAGTTGACCTACAAACAAAACGTTTTGGATTGAATGGCGACTATTTTTTAAAACGACAAGAACTGATAAAACCGATTCAAGATCGTGTGTACAGCGCCATGAAAAAAGTTGCGAAAGCCGAAGGATATACCTTTGTTTTTGACAAGGCGAATCAAAGCACCCTCATTTATGCCGACAAAGACGCCGACATAAGTAATACCGTTTTAGCGGAAATGGGCATAAGTAAAGAATAATTAATTTTTAAACCATGAAACAGACCTTTTTTGCAATTATTTTAGTTTTTTCAACGCAATGGCTGTGCGCGCAAATGAAGTTAGCGCATGTAAATTCGCAACGTTTATTGGATTCGCTACCATCCTATATCAAGGCAGAATCCGATTTGAAAAAATTTCAAGACGATGGTGTTGCCGAACTTGGAGTGTTAGAAAAACAGATTAACGATGCTTATGTAAAATTGGACGGAATTAAAAACGATTTAACGCCTACGATGCTAAAAATCGAACAAGAAAAAATTATGGGAATGGAGCAACGCTATCAACAGACACAGACGCTTCTTCAACAACAGCTTCAAACGTTGGCTAATGAATACAATCAACCTATTTTAGACCGATTACAAAAAGCCGTTGAAATAGTAGCGGATCGAAAAAAAGTAAATTATGTTCTTGATACTTCGAAATTACTCTATTCGAAAGCAGGCATGGACATTACCATGGAAGTCAAAGCGGAATTGTTACGCTTGGATGCCGAAGCCACGAAAAAACCATAAACAACAGGAAGGGTTTTGTCCCTTTTTAACGTGGATCGTTCAGGAAAAATTGGTGTTTTTGATTCCGGATTCGGTGGATTGACCGTGTTACGCGCGATTGTTCAAGAATTGCCTAATTATAACTATGTGTATTTTGGGGATAATGCGCGCGCACCCTACGGGAATAAATCCTTTGAACGAATTTATGAATACACCCTGGAAGGGGTCACTTTCCTGTTCAATCAGGGGTGTGAATTGGTTATTTTAGCCTGCAATACTGCCTCGGCAAAAGCGCTGAGAACCATACAGCAACGCGTGCTTCCATTGAAGTTTCCGAACCAGCGTGTGTTAGGGGTAATTCGCCCAAGTACCGAAGAAATTGAAACATTTACCCGAACGGGTAAGGTGGGAATCTTAGGAACAGAAGGAACAATAAACTCCAAATCTTACCTCTTGGAGCTTGCTAAAATAAGCCCAAAGATTGAAGTTTTTCAGCAAGCATGCCCTCTATGGGTGCCGTTAATTGAAGAGCGCCAATATAATTCCACGGCCGGAAAATTGATTTTTGCATCCGATATTGAACGCTTATTTCAAAAAAACAATGCCATTGATACCGTGATTTTAGCATGCACGCATTACCCTATTATTACTTCTATTTTGGAGGAAATTATACAAGGCCGGGCGAAGTTAATTGAACAAGGACCCTTGGTAGCCAACAAATTACGAGACTATTTAGAGCGACACCCTACTTTGGAAAAAACGTTGAAAAAAGAGTTTCAATTGCAATTTTTTAGTACCGAGCAGGAAGATTACTTCAATGATCACGCGACGGAAATATTTGGGGCAAGGGTATGTGTGCAACAAATTAATTTAGCTTAACTTTCGATTTTTATTTTAAAATGGAAATTACCAAGGAACTCGAAGAACGTTTACTATTACTCAACGCTAAATATGAATCCATAGGTCAGGATTTAATTTCTTACCTCGATGGATTGTTATATTGTGAGGTAACCACCTACTGGGATTATATTCAACTTGATACGTTACTCAGTCTTCAAAAACCGAAAACAAATTTTTCCGATGAGGTTGTATTTATTGGATATCATCAAATTACTGAATTGTATTTTAAACTAGCATTGCAGGAATTTAAATGCCTTGCCAATAAAAAAACGGTGGATAAAACCGAATTTTTACTCAGAATAAAGCGCATTAATCGCTATTTCGAAGCATTGGTTCATAGTTTCAGCATTATGGTTGATGGAATGGATCAAAAAGAGTTTTTAAGTTTTCGAATGGCATTGTTACCCGCGAGCGGCTTTCAATCCGTTCAATATCGGCAGATAGAATTGTTCAGTACCGATTTATGCAATTTAATAACCCAAACTAAGCGGGAGGAACTTAAGGATGTGGAGGATATAGCGCAGTTATTTTCTTTTATATATTGGAAATATGGTGCAACGGAGGAACATTCTGGAAAAAAGACACTCACGTTGACCCAATTCGAAGAGCGTTATGACAAGGAACTTTTAGCCTTAGCCAAGGAAACGCAGACCACTAATTTATGGCAGCTATATGTTCGTTTAAATCCGGAAGACCAGGCTGATGCCCAAGTAATGGAAGCTTTAAAAACGAACGATCTTAATGCAAATGTTTATTGGCCTTTAGCGCATTATAAATCCGCGGTGCGTTACCTCGCGAAAACGGACGAGAATATTGCTTCAACAGGTGGCACCAATTGGAAAAAATACCTGCCACCTAAGTTTCAAAAGCGCATTTTCTATCCCAATCTTTGGACTCAAGAAGAAAAAGACCAATGGGGTAAGGGATGGGTTGAAGATCAAATCCTTCAAACAATCAAAGGGGCATAATATAGGCTGATCGTAAATCAAGGATACCAACAGGAGATAATTTGGTATTCCTTGCTCGAAGATTTTGAAGGATAATATAATCCTCATATAAAAGGGGCAAAACCCAGTTTTCTTCGTTGAGCAGAATATCACAATTCGAGTAAAAGTTATTCTTCAACGTTGTATTTTTTTCCTTGAGGGCAAGTGTATAATTGATGTCGTAGGTAACGGAATTGATTTTCGGTAAAAGCGGATTTTGATTTGAATTAATGGGATTTTTACTATAGAACAAGCCAAAATAGGCATCGGCATCAGGATAGTCCGGATTTAGACCAACTTTCCATAAATCGGCTTTATTTTCCTTTATCGCAGATAAACGACCCTCTTGGCTCACCCAATGCATCCTAATATCCAAGCTTAAAATATTCCGAAACTGATTCGCAAGGTAAGTGCAGTATTTTTTTATGGCCTCTATGTCATTACCAGCAGCATAGAAATTCAGTGTTGGAAAGGGATTATTCGGGCCATATCCCGCTTCCTTCATAAGCTTTTTGGCTAGCACATAGTCCGGTATTTTTTGAGCCATGCTTGAATTATCATAATAAAATGATGGAGGAGCAATTCCTTGGTTGGCCGCTATAGCATCTCCGTTCAACAGCTCATTAGCTATGAAATTGCGATCAATTACTAAATCCATCGCTTTTCGCACGCGAGAATCCTTGAAGTAACCGGACAATTGATTCAATACCACTAAATTTACGCGGCTTCCAGGAACAACACAGACTTTATGTGCAAAGGGTTTTTTTTCCTTTAATTGGTTCAAAGAGGTAAAAATACCGTTGATTTTATCGGTTGGCACTTCGAAAAGAAAATCAATTTCCTGGCGCTTAAACGCTTCGATTTCCTCCGAAGTGTTGTTGAATATTCGATAGATAACCGACCCTAAGTAGGGAAGTTGATTGCCAAAAGAATCTTTTTTCCAATAATGTGCATTATACGACAGCGAAATTTGACGGTTGGAATGTTTTGTTAGAATAAATGGACCGGTACCAACTGGGTGGTACAGTATGTTAGATTTGTAATATTCATATGCCTTTTTGGAAACAATGGCATACTTAGAACTGCTCAATAGTTTTGGAACATTAAAATATGGCCCCGTCAGGTTTAGTTGAATACAATGTGAATGCATGATTTTTAATCCCGTTATATGGGGCGTTTTTCCATTGAAAAATTCCTGAGATCCTTGAATTTTTCCAATCAAACCGTTGCTGGATTGATTTAAATTAGAGGAGGAACAAGCTAATTCAAGCGTGAATTTTACGTCCTCAGAGGTTAATTCGTTGGATTCTCCTTCAAAGCAAGCATCTTCTGTGAATTCAATTCCTTTTCTTAGATAGATGGTCAACACCTGATTATCCTTACTCCACTCAAAACGTTCCGCCAACCTCGGGATAACGTTATTCGTTGAATCTGCTACATCGAAGAGCGGTTCAAATAGGTTACAAAGCAACCTGTGCGAATAAATGTCATCGTTGTATAAGGGAAAAAAAGTAGTTATCGGGCCAGGTAAAGATAATCGTAACGTGTCACCATATTTCATGTTTCCACCGACAACCGTTCTACTTGGGTTTCGATTACATGAAATCAACAAGGCAAAAACCAAGAGATATAATATCTTTGGCAAGGTCATTTAGCTGGGGTGATTTTTATCACTTTCTCACGAATTTCTCGATGATTAATCAGGAAAGATATGTAATAAACACCCGAGCTTAATCGTTCCAGATTGATAATATTTGTTGATTTTCCATCGGCCACCAGGTTGCCTTGGAGATCATACAGGCGCCACGTATCCAATGTTGCAGAGGCATTAAGATAATCCGCAGTTGGGTTTGGATATATTTCGACCGTAGGAGTGATTTCACCCGTTAAGCCGAGAATTCCGACATAAATACTGTCGGTTACCGAACACCCGTGGGCATCGATTACTTCCACACTGTACCATCCTTGACTCAGATAAACCGCTGTGCTATCGCTTTGATGGTTCATGTCATTCCATGCATACGTATACGGAGCAGTCCCGCCTCCAACGGACGCGGTGGCAATACCATCCATCGCATTTACACCGCTTTCGGGTGTTGCGTTAATGGCCAGAGTGAGGGGTAAAGGGGTATTTATGGTCTGAACATAGACAGGTGAAATACAATTGTTAGAATCGGAAATGGTAATGGTATAGGTTCCAGCGCCTAGTCCAAGAACAGGATTGCTGCTGCTTTGTGAATTTATCTGGAAAGAATAATTCCCAACTCCTCCTGTAGGTGTGATATGAATCGCCCCATTATTGTTCCCATAACAAGTCACATGGTCCAAAACAAAAGTTGCAGAAAGGGTGTCTGGTTGTGTGACGCTAAATTGTAAGGTGTCAAAGCACGGGCGACTATCGGAAACCCATAAGCTATAGTTGCCAGCCGTTAAGGAAGTAATGATGGAGGTGTTGCTCCCTGTGCTCCATTGATAATTTACACCCGAAGGGGCATTTACCTGAATCATGCCGTCGCCTAATCCATAACAACTTACCTGGTGAACAGAACTGCTTGTAATAACAGGAGCGGCATAAGGGACAAAAACCGAATCCACCACAACACAACCGTTTGGATGCGTAATCGTTACCGTTGCCCAACCAGCACTGAGCGAATTATTGGGCTTAGTGGTAACGCCATTCTCCCATAGAAACTGGCAATTACTAAACATACAAGGACAGCCGGAGCTGTTAACAACAGCTTGTCCGTTCGTACCACCCGGGCAAGTGGGGGATATGATTCCACCGAATGAAATCGTATATGGATCAGATAATGTTGTGGTATAAATTTCAAAACAGTTGGCATTGTCGGTGACCTGCAGGGTATATGTGCCCGCGGGCACATTGAGAAGCTGGGGAGAAGTGCTGCCATTTGACCATAGGTAGGTGTAGGGTGGTGTTCCCAAATTGACCGTAGGAATGATAGAACCTGTTGAGGAGCCATTGCACAAAGGTTGGGTAAGCGCTACGTTGGATATTAAGCTTCCAGGCCCACAATTTGTCGTCATGTTGAAATATTCGCCCGTATGTTCGGTACCTAAATAGCTTCCCCAGGCAATACCTGGATTCGGAAATACACTGTTCAAAGAAGTTCTAATGGCGTAAACACCTTTCCATCCCACAGGATTTAAACTGTCTTTTTTTACTAAATATACCAAATCAACGGATGTATTGCCGTCCAAATCGGTAAAAAGAGGGGTTGAGCCGAGGTTGACTCCTGCTTTGGCGGGAACGATAGACTGAATGTTATTGGCTACAAAGTCAAATGCTTGAAGGCGATGTTTCCAATGACCGGCTTCAAAGTAATTTACGGATAATACCGCCTCATCGCGGCCGTCGTTATTCAGGTCAATGGCATTTCCTGAGGCAAATTGTAATCCGCCTATGCTATCTTTTAATACTACATTGCCATTAGCACCATCCAATAGCACCTGATAGTAGTCGGTATAGCCAGAGCTGGTGCCTTTCGCCAGACTTAAAAAAACATCGGGGCTGAGATCTCCTGTGAAATTACCAATCACCGGCTGGGCACTGGATTCGGTATTGGGAAGGTCGTAAGTCCACAATACGCTGAGATTTCCCCCTTTCACTTTGTGGAGTGCCCCGCTGTAGGATTGTATGTAAATATAGGTTTCTCCTAAAGCATCCTCATAAACCGAGGCCGGAGCGATAAACCCAAAATTGGGGTCTGTTACCAGCGGAATAGAGGGGGATAGCGTATTGTTAAGCAAACTGAACAGTGGGCAAATCCAAAAACTCCCGCCTAAAGTTTCCCCGCCCGTTCCGTAAAGCACATACTTAGTGCCATTGTTTAGATCAACCACCAATGGGGAACAATACGTTTCCGCGCTGTCGGGCACTACGGCTTTCGCAATTAAACCCCCCGTAACACTATTGACAATCATCAAGTGACCCGGTGGTCGGTTGGTGTCCCACACCGGAGCAGCATGGTTCCCACCATTAGCGACTAAAAGGTCCATGATTCCGTCGCCGCTTACATCGTCGATGAACTGCGGGTTATAGAAATTGTACAAGCCGCTATCTCCAGGGTTGACGTTGTAAGGAAAATAATCCCAAAGTAAGTTGCCGTTTTGTCCGTCTATGGCTAACAGCTGTGCTTGCCTACCGACCATAAAAACGTCTTTGATTCCGTCGTTGGTAATATCCAAGAACAAGGCGCTACCAAAAACTTCATTTCGCGCCGGGCGCTTCCAAAGTAAGGAGCCGTTTGAGCCATTAATCGCCATGATCCCGTTGTTGCTGTAAACACCGTCGGTACCACCACCGAATACGATGTCTTTTACACCGTCGTTGTTCAAATCGCAGGCTCGTGGAGAGGAAAGCGTGGGAATGGAGTCGACAAACGACAGCCATGATTGGGCGGTGCAAAATTGAACAATCCAGATGGAAGTGCAGACAAGGATATTTTTCATAGTATAAAGGTAAAAATTCTGTTGGAAACATGAAAGTGAGCGTCGGGATTATTGCACCAAGCCGATAATAGTGCTATCTTTGCGGTTCAATTGGCTCCGTGGCGCAACTGTATAGCGCATCAGATTTCGGCTCTGAGGGTTGGGGGTTAGAATCCCTCCGGGGTCACAAAAAGAACCCAAATCGCGCAGCGAGATGGGTTTTTTACTTTAAAAGCGTTGCGAATATTTTCGCAAAAGCGATAAAGTGAAAAACCCATAGCACGGCAAAGCCGTGTGGGTTCTATGCTTGGAATGAACCATTCACAAGGAAAACGCGAAGCGTAATCCCTTAAAAAGCGATAAAGTGAAAAACCCATAGCACGGCAAAGCCGTGTGGGTTCTATGCTTGGAATGAACCATTCACAAGGAAAACGCGAAGCGTAATTTTTATAGGGATTACCAAAAAAAACAAGGTTAAAACCAAACGGCCATGCCCAATGTTATTTCCGTTCTTATCTTCGAAGGGTTGTTGGCGTAGTTAAACAGGTGTTGATAGTAATTGGAAAGCACTCTTCCCTCCAGGCGCACATAGGAATTAGGTATGGGTTTATACTCCCAACCATGCGTTATCCCCGCTATTTCCATTCCAACTAGGTTGTGATTTTCGTTATATACGGGTCCCGTGAGTACTTCATGAGGATCAATAAAGCATTCACCTCGCAAGTAATTGGCAATTTTGTGGGTTATGCGATATTTGGCGGCCAACAAAGCACTGGTAACATACTGATTACCCATCCCATTTTGTTGAATTCCCATGTTTGCTTCGGCACCAAAAATGAGTTTATTGGTGCGATAACTGAAACAAAGATTATTATATAAGCGCCAAGAGGAAGGATTATTTGTTTCGTTCGACCATAATGAAGAAAACACAAGATAGGCTTTGTCTGCGGTGTAAGCCGCACTGATTCCAAGCGCTTTATTATTATTGGTCTCAATAAATTGATTGAACGAATTGAATGCATGGGCTTGCAAGGTCCATTTAGGCGACACTTCCAAAGTGATTTTTGCACCGCTCAAGAAATAGGGTTCAAAATACGTGGTTGTCGCTAAACTTAATGTCATGTTCTCCCGTGGCTGAATGGATTCAAGGCCGATGTGTGTTCGAAAAAATCCCATATCAAGCCACAGTTTTCGGCAAAGTTTGAAACCAAGATTCGCCTCTTGAATCGCATTGAAATCCGAAGACCAAGCAGCCTTCGGACAATCCCCGGTAAAAAGGGTGGTGGTTGCGCGAAAGGATTTTGCTTGGTATTTTGCGCTTAATTGAATGATGTTCAACCCAAACTGATTGTTTCGAGGAGCAATGGTAGGAAATTTTACGAAACCGTTGGAATTAACGGTATCACTGTAATGGGAAATATACGTATCAATGTACCCGCTTAAGGTCCACTTTCCTGTGGAGTCGTATTCTTGCGAATAGGGATTAATCTTGGTTCCGCTGAAGGTTAAATCTACGGTATCCTTCGATGTGAGAGACTTCACTTGTCCAAACATCGCAGCAGAAAAACCAGTAAAAATTAAAAAAACAACGTGTTTCATGTGCCTTGATACGACACCCTTGCAACCAAAGTTACAGAACCAGAGAGGGAGGATGTTGTTAACGCCGTTACTTCTTGTCGTCAAGAATACGCTTCGGACGGAAACGCTCAAAAATATCGATGGTAATCCAAAAAGGAACGATAAAGCCTAACAAGAAAAATAGCAACCAAAATGCCATTCCAAAAATCAAAAAGAACAAAACGAGTCCGTAATTATCGAGCATAGCTTATCTTTGTATAGCACAAAAATAAGGATTATTCATTAATAAAAAACAAATCCAATGGAATTTAGAATTGAAAAAGACACTATGGGGGAAGTAAAGGTTCCAGCAAATGCTTATTGGGGAGCCCAAACGGAACGCTCACGAAATAATTTTAAAATCGGTCACGAAGGCTCGATGCCAAAGGAAATCATCTACGCTTTTGCTTATTTGAAAAAAGCCGCTGCGCATGCAAACCATGAGTTAGGGGTACTTAGCGAAGAAAAGCGCGATTTAATATCGTTGGTTTGCGATGAAATTCTAACCGGGATACATGATCGAGAATTCCCCTTGGTTATTTGGCAAACAGGTTCTGGAACACAGTCAAACATGAATTGCAATGAAGTAATTGCCTACCGCGGTCATGTCCTCCAAGGAGGGAGTTTATTGGACGAAACAAAGGCGCTAAACCCGAACGATGATGTAAATAAATCACAGTCATCCAACGATACCTTTCCCACGGCTATGCATATTGCAGCCTATAAACAAACCGTAGAAATTACTTTGCCCGGGGTAACACATCTTCGCGATATACTCGCCCAAAAAGCCCAAGAATTTAACGATATTGTTAAAACAGGAAGGACCCATTTTATGGACGCCACGCCGTTGACCTTAGGGCAAGAATTCAGCGGTTACGTGGCACAACTCGATTCCTCTATTCGCTGCATAAATAATGCCTTAGTCCCTGTTGCTGAATTGGCTTTGGGAGGAACCGCTGTTGGAACAGGGTTAAACACGCCGAAAGGGTACGATGTGCTCGTGGCCCAAAAGATTGCTGAGTTTACAGGTTATCCATTTGTAACGGCACCCAATAAGTTTGAAGCTTTAGCGGCCCACGACGCGATGGTTGAATTATCCGGAGCTCTTAAACGTGTGGCTGTTTCACTTATGAAAATTGCCAATGATATTCGAATGCTGTCCTCCGGACCTCGATGCGGTATTGGTGAAATCATTATTCCAGACAATGAACCGGGTTCATCCATTATGCCGGGGAAAGTGAATCCTACCCAACCCGAGGCTTTAACCATGGTGTGTGCGCAAGTTATGGGCAACGATGTAGCCGTTTCTATCGGCGGATCAAATGGTCATTTTGAACTGAATGTTTTTAAACCGGTGATTGCTGCGAATGTGTTGGCATCAGCAAGATTGCTGGGGGATGCTTGCGTTTCCTTTGCCGATAAATGTGCCGTAGGCATCCAGCCGAATTTACCTGAAATTAACAAGCATTTAAACAATTCCCTCATGTTAGTTACGGCATTGAACCCTAAAATTGGGTACTACAAAGCGGCCGAAATCGCAAAATATGCCCATAAAAACGGAACAACTTTGAAAGAGGCCGCAATTACGCTAGATTATATTACCTCAGAGGATTATGATATTTATGTTAATCCTTCCAAAATGATCGGGACCTTAGATTAAAATGCGTAGTTAATATAGTACTTTTGCCTTACAGAAAGTGAAAAGATGGAAATAATAAAGGTAGTTAATCCCGTGGTTGAGTTGGATGGAGATGAAATGGCTCGAATTATTTGGAGAGTTATTAAGGAAAAGCTCATTCTTCCATATTTGGATGTCGATATCCAATATTATGATTTAGGTATGGAGATGCGTGAACAAACACGTGATCAAATTACGATAGATGCTGCCGAAGCCATAAAAAAACATCAAGTTGGAATTAAATGTGCTACGATTACCCCCGATGAGGCGCGTGTAAAAGAGTTTAATTTGACCTCGATGTGGAAGTCGCCCAATGGTACCATTAGAAATATCTTGGATGGCACCGTTTTCAGAGAGCCGATTGTGATGCAGAATGTACCAAGAATAGTATCCAATTGGACTGCTCCGATCATTGTAGGACGGCATGCTTTCGGAGATCAATACCGGGCGACCGATGCGGTATTTAAAGGAAAAGGAAAACTCACGATGACCTTCACGCCCGAAGACGGGGGAGAGGCCCAAACATTTGAAGTGTATAATTTTCAAGGAGACGGTGTGGGAATGGCTATGTACAACACCGATGAATCAATCCGTGGTTTTGCGCAAAGCTGTTTTAACGTGGCATTAGCCAAGCAATGGCCGCTCTACCTTTCTACGAAAAATACGATTTTGAAAAAGTACGACGGGAGATTCAAAGACATTTTTGAAGAAACCTATCAAAACGAATTCAAAACAGAATTTGATCGCATTGGGATTACGTATGAACACCGATTGATCGATGACATGGTGGCTTCTTCCTTGAAATGGAGTGGAAAGTTCGTTTGGGCTTGTAAAAACTACGACGGGGATGTTCAATCGGATTCCGTTGCGCAAGGCTTCGGTTCATTGGGTTTGATGACCTCCGTATTAGTTACCCCAAATGGTAAAATCATGGAGTCTGAGGCCGCACATGGAACCGTAACGCGTCATTTTCGCGATCATCAGCAAGGGAAGAAAACATCCACCAACCCCATTGCTTCCATTTTTGCTTGGACGCGCGGCCTTGCTTTTCGTGGAAAACTGGATGGGAATCAACCATTGATGGATTTTTGCAATACCCTTGAGCAGGTTTGTATTGAAACCGTAG
>RFQF01000211.1 GCA_009925805.1 Flavobacteriia bacterium
AGCAGATAGGCCACAATGCTGTTGGCACCGCTGCCCCGCCCCACGTAAAAAAATCCGCGCGAGCGAGCGTAAGACGTGAAATCCCAAGCAATCAAAAAATACGAGAGGTAGTCTTTTTGGGCGATAAGTTCGACCTCTTTTTCAATGCGCTCAACGATGGCGTCGTTCAGCTCGGGATAGCGATACGCGACACCCTCCGCGCACAATTTTCGAAGCAAGAGTTCATCGTTGCGTTTAGACTCCGTGTATGAAGCCGGGTTTTGCGGTAAGGCTTCTTCGCCGAAAGCCCACGAAACCTCACAATCCTCCATGCATTTTTCCGTGCGTTCCCAAAAATCAACGTATGTACCGCAAGCCTCAATCAAGGCCTTTCGGGAACGAAAAACCTCCGTTCCTTTGGCGTGCCACTCGGGCGGAAGTTTGGACAGCAGGACATTATGATGAACTGCGCGGAGCAGTCGATGGGTATTAAAATCGCGTTTTGTATGAAAAATCATAGGGCTTAACAACGCAACCTTTTCCCGAGGAAACTTAGAAGCATAACGTAATTCCCAATAGGGCAATTCCCCCAAATCCACCTGGAAGAATTCGTGCTCCAACAGGGGGCGGGATATGGCGGTATCGAGGGGATAAAACACCCAACAATTGGAAAAGTGAGGAAGCACCTCAGGAAAGGACCGATCTTCATGAAGGAAGGGGGTAATAAAACGGTTCATTTCGTGCACTCCTCGGTTGTTTCGCGCCATCAGGGTCGCTACGGTCTGCATTCTGTTGCGCAATTCTACACCTACGGCTGCGCGTACTCCTGCGCGCTGTGCTGCACGAACGAATGCCAAGGCAGATCCTGTGTGGTTAATGTCAGCCAAAAACAACGAAGCATACCCTGCATTTACCCCCCATTCCACAAGGGCTTCAGGTGCATAAATACCGTACTTCAAACTGAAATAAGAATGTATTTTCATTGGAAAAAAAAGCTTAAATTCTTCGGTTGGCGAGTAAGGGCGGTGCATCGCCGTCGAAGGGATTCCTACGCCCGATAGTGCGTGCTTCCATGCCTAAGGCTCGCATCACAGCACGGTCGCCGTAGCGCGTACGAATACGGTCCATGGCCTGGTACAGACGTGCATAATCCACCTGATCATCGAACAAGCTCAGTTGATGATATCCTGTGACGAGGTCGCTGTAGCGCACTCCAATTAAGCGCACCAACAAGCGGCGGTTGTAGATTCGATGAAACAGTTCTGCTACCAAAGGCATAAGCTGGTGATCTGCAGCTGTGTAGGGGATTTTTCGTTGAAGTGTTTGTGTTTGAAAATCGGAAAAACGAATTTTCACCGTTACGCAGCCGGTGAGCTTTCCTCCTCGACGCAACTGAAATGCCAGGTTTTCAGCCATAGCACTCAGGATAGCCTGAAGTTTCCGAACATCGATGGTATCGTGATCGAAGGTCCGTTCGGTAGAAATCGATTTGCGTTCGGTATGTTGGATGACGGGACTTGGATCGATGCCCTGCGCTTTTTTCCAAATGCTTACGCCGTTTTCGCCCAGTGCATGTTCCATCATTTGCACTGGGAGTTCTTGCAGGGTTTCAATGCGACGGATGCCTAAATTGCAGAGGGTTTGGTAGGTTTTCGTTCCGACCATGGGTATTTTAGCCACCGACAAGGGCGCCAAAAACGTCCGTTCTTCTCCGTGGGAAACAACGCGTTGGTTGTTGGGTTTAGCCTCTCCGGTTGCGACCTTGGAAACGGTTTTATTTTGAGAAAGCCCGAACGAAATCGGCAGACCGGTTTCCCGGATGATTTTTTGCCGTAATTCTGTGGCGTATTTAAGCGTGCCAAAAAAGCGGTCCATGCCCGTAAAATCAATGTAAAACTCGTCCACCGACATTTTCTCATAAAGCGGTGAGGCTTCACGAATGATTTCTGTGACCATGCGGGAATAACGGCTATACGTTTCCGAATTCCCTTTGATTACAATAGCTTCCGGGCAGCGCTCCTTCGCCATTTTCATGGGCATTGCAGCATGGATTCCGTATCGGCGCGCCTCGTAACTGCAGGACGCCACCACCCCTCGATCGCTGGTACCACCAATCAGAATGGGTTTTCCATTAAGACGGTTGTCCAACAAACGCTCGCATGAAACGAAAAAAGTATCTAAGTCCATGTGGACAATATTGCGCAAGGATGGCATAGGCATTCACAAAAAATCGTACATTTGAATAGAACAAAAATACTAAATTTTAATCAAAATAAACTATTAAAATTTAATCAACTATGCGACGAATTATTCCAATCCTCTTTTCAACGCTAATTTTTGGGCAATGTAATCCGCAGCCAAAACCCACGAAAACAAGCCACACCACATCAACGCCGCAAACCCATGAAACGCCACCACCAAAATACGACCCTTGAAATCAGTGTTCACGGCTTTAAGGGCACTTTTCAGGG
>RFQF01000212.1 GCA_009925805.1 Flavobacteriia bacterium
GTATCGAGCCAGTTGGATATGGACCGTATGGACTACCTCAACCGCGACAGCTTTTACAGTGGGGTAAGTGAAGGGATTATTGGCACAGACCGATTAATTGAAATGTTGGCGGTTCATGATGGAAACCTGGTGTTGGAGGAAAAAGCCATCTATTCTGTGGAAAAGTTCATCGTAGCGCGACGGTTGATGTATTGGCAGGTTTATTTGCATAAAACCGTAGTTGCCGCTGAATTTATGCTGATCCATGCCTTACGAAGGGCCAAGTATTTGGCTAAAATGGGCGTAACATTGTTTGCCTCGCCTGCCTTGAGCTTATTCCTTAAAAACGATGTGTCACGAGCTGAATTCATGGCAGACACCAAGTACCTGGATGCTTTTGCACAGCTCGACGATTACGATATTTGGGGGGCTATCAAAGTTTGGCAAGGTCATGAAGATGCTGTTTTAGCCTTGCTGTGTTCCAGCATCATCAACCGAAATTTGTTTAAGATTGAAATTTCAACGAATGCTTTTTCCCCCGATAGAATCCATTTCGAAAAAGAATTTGTGAAGGTACAAACCGGTTTTTCCCATGAGGAAGTGGATTTTTTAGTTTATCATGACTTGTTGATGAATAAAGCGTACACTCAGGGCAAACAGAATATCATGTTGTTAACGAAATCAGGAGAGTTATTAGATTTAGCTCAAGCCTCGGATAATTTGAATATATCAGCCCTCGCTAAGCCGGTGGAAAAATACTTTTTGGTCTATCCCACCTATCATTGACGGCTTAATTTCCCCGCTTTCCAATCTTGCACCAATTTAGCCCATGCATACGGGTTGAATAAATTGTTGGCGGGCAATTGTCCTTGGGTGTACAATTTGGTGAGCCTTTGGTTTTGCGCGTAGCCGTAGGCCAAGGAGGCATCGTTCCCGAGGCGAGCAGCAGTAAAGGCTAAGGATTCATTGGAAAGTTCCCGCTGTGCTCGGCGCATGGCGTCATCGTACGGTTTCATATTCACAAAGTAACGCGCAAATTCCTCACGTGAAGGCCATGGATAAACCACCACTTCCGGCATGTTTAGCGTATCTCTTTCAAGCATGTGAACAATGGAATAATGATCCTCGGTTAAGCTGTCAGGAACGAGGTAAGTAGAAGATTTGTAGCCGATATAATTAAAAATCAAGGTGTCTCCTGGGAAAGAAACCAACGTAAAAAAACCCGAAAAATCAGACATAATTCCTTTTCGCAAGGATTTATTCCATACCGTAGCATACGGTAGAGGTTGTAAATCATCTTCACCGATAACCACCCCTGAAAGCTGAAGAATTCGGGAAGAATCTGACGTCATTTCCTGAGCATTTACCTGGGTAAATGCTACAAGTAGGAATACCAAAATCCTGTTGCTCATAATGCAAGAATAAGCAAAAAAAAGCAGGAGGTTAGCATCTTTTTGAATTAATTAACAGGTGTCGGAGGAACAGTGCGGCGATTAACCTTATTTTTTTTTAATTTTGCAGGCATTTATAAGATTAATTTAGGCCATGGCGCTAAAAAACCTCTCCGATAGCATTCAAGGACTTACCTTCGACGATGTACTTTTAATTCCTGCCTATTCTGAAGTGCTTCCGAATGCTGTGTCCTTGACTTCTAAATTCTCCCGGAACATTGAAGTTAAAACACCGGTAATTTCTTCAGCCATGGATACAGTCACCGAACATCGCTTAGCTATTGCCATCGCTCAGCAAGGAGGAATTGGGGTAATTCACAAGAATTTAAGCATTGCAGAACAAGCCACCGAGGTGCGCAAGGTGAAGCGTTCCGAAAGTGGAATGATCATCGACCCAATTACCTTGCCCTTAAATGCCACCGTTTCCGATGCTTTGAGTATCATGAAAGAACACAGCATTGGTGGGATACCTGTGGTGGATACCGATTTCAAGTTACAAGGAATCGTCACCAACCGTGATTTGCGCTTCGAACGCGATTTAGATAAGCCAATTATTGAGGTAATGACCTCCGAGAATCTCATTACCACAGGGGATAAAACCGATTTAGCCACGGCCGAAATGATCCTTCAAGAAAATCGCATCGAAAAGCTTCCTGTAGTGGATGCGAATAATCGATTGATTGGGTTGATTACCTTTCGAGACATCATCAAAGTGAAAGAACATCCACAATCCTGCAAGGATTCGTTGGGACGCTTACGCGTTGCAGCAGCCGTTGGAGTGACGAAAGATACCCTGGAACGTGTTAAGGCTTTGGTTGAAGCAGGAGTGGATGCCGTAGTAATCGATACCGCTCATGCGCACACGGTGGGAGTGTCGGAACAACTTAAAACCATTAAAGGCACGTTTCCTACGCTAGAAGTTGTAGTTGGAAACATCGCTACGGCGGAAGCGGCGAAATTTCTTGTAGCATCTGG
>RFQF01000213.1 GCA_009925805.1 Flavobacteriia bacterium
ACCTTATTTTTCAGGTTAGTGCAATGTTTTTTTAATGTTAATTTTGATTTGCTTATACTTATCGAATCAGTTGTCCGAAAGATTTATTTGCAAGCCCGCTTTCCACCATCTTCCCGGCATTTGCACATATCCAGCCTCGATATACTTGGTGTTAAGCACATTGTTCCCTTCGCCGAATAGGGTAACACTGCGGTTCGCATGAATGGCCAATTTAACATCCACCAATGAATAGGCATTCCCTCCTACTCGATCGATGCCCCGATATGCTGCACTTAGCGTAACCCACCGGCTCAAATTTACGGTCATTCTACCCACCAACTGGTTTCGTAAACCCGAGAACGCATAACGTGATTGGGTCATGAATAATGCGTCCTGAAATTGATGGTTTGCATCCGTGTAGTTGTAGCCTAACGATAGTTCACGCAACATAATCACCCCGGAACCATTCCATCGGTAGCTCACATTGGTTTCAACCCCCGTAAAAATCACGTTGGATATATTTACAGGCATCCAAGGATTGGGTACGCTCGTTGTGCTTCGAATCCAATCAATCATGTTGCTCGTGTTCCTGCGATACACGGCCGCATCTATCGAAATTCTTGATTTGTACGATTCCTTGCTGCCACTTACCGCTTGTCCCCAAGTGAAAGTCCAAGAGGCTCCGAGTTCTGCATTGGTGGCGTACTCCGGTGCTAACTTGGGATTCCCAAGGTTGGAAGGATCTTGGTAGTAAAGTTCCGTATAGGTTGGTGCACGGTAACTTTTTCCAATGTTTCCAAAGATTTTCAAGGTCGAAACAGGCATAAAAGCCACCTCCACACCCGGAAGTATTTTGTGATAATTCATTGTATCCATGGCTAAGTTAAAATAGTGCACATTCGCTACTAGGATCAGTTTTTGCTGAAATAATTTCAAGGTATGGTCGATGAATCCGGAAACATAGGTACGTTGTCGTTGTCCTAAATTTGAACTGTTCAAATTTTCTACCCTGCATTCTCCTCCAAAACCTGTGGTACCTAGTTTCGTGGATAATTTTCCTGTTTCCTCTAGGGTAATCACCTCCGACCAATGCTTGTTGGTGTAGAAGCTGGGATCGTTTCGAATCAAGCGAAACTCATCGCGGTGCGTGCGCAACGAGGCTTTGGTCAACAAGGTAAGTTTCGTTAGGCTGACTTGATGAGAAATCCCAGCCATGGCCATTTGGGTCGATTCCCACTGGTCAGGAAAAGCGTTGCTATAATATCCGTTGGCACCAAAGGCACGATCGGTGTAGCCCAACAAGGCCTTCAGTTCGTGTTTTTTCTTCAAAGGCAACACCGCGTCGTAGAATACTTGCTGGTTTGAATGATCGGAATTGTACCAATTTCCGTTGCTTTTGTCGTAGCCAAACGAAACCGATTGCCGCAGTTTTCCAATGGGAGCGTTCACGGTGGACTGAAAACCTAGTCCGCCAAAATCGGCCCCATAAAGCTGCATATTCGCACCGTAGCTTTTGGCAGGTTGTGTTACAAAATTCACGGCGCCCGTCATGGCATTCTGCCCAAAAATGCGGGTACCTGATCCTTTGTACACTTCGATGCTGTGCACGTTAGTGAGCAACACCGGGAGGTTTAGGGCGTGGTGACCGGTTTGCGGGTCCACCAATTTAAAGCCATTGACCAACATTAAATTCTGTTCAAAGGTTCCTCCTCGGATGCTTAAATCACCTTGAATTCCTTGCATACCGCGCTGACGCAAATCCAAGCCTGGTACAAATGACAAAGCCTCGTTGACCGAGCGAATGGGAAGGGCTCGGTTCTGCGAGATGTCAAAGACCTGCAAGGTGGCTGTACGATCGTTCAGGAAAAACGGGAGACCTTTCCCAAAAACCACCACCTCTTGTTTAACACGCACCGAATCTTTCGCAGGCTGTGCAGTGGATTGTGCTTTTATTGCAGAAATCCCCAGAATAAGCAAGAGCACTAATCTTTTTTTCATCGATAATAGAAGTTAAACGTTGTTGGTAGTTCATCAAAAGTAAAAGAAATCTCATGGGTTCCCGGCAGAAAATGTTCGAAGTTTTTTTCAAAACGCACCCCAGGGGTATGGGAATAAAACCAAACGTTGGCCATAAACGCTTGATTTTCAAACAGGAGCTTTCCTGATTTTGTCACCATATCCATGGAAATGATACGTAAGGTAGCACTGCGATTTTTTGGACTTTTATAAGCCCCAAACAAGAAAACCTTAGAAAAGCCATTGCTTAGGGACACCTTCAACACATGGGGATAAGGCACTTTTGTAGCATCGTGGAGCAGCAGCGATTCAAAATTCCGAAGGGTGCATTTTTTTTGAACGGA
>RFQF01000214.1 GCA_009925805.1 Flavobacteriia bacterium
AGAGGTACAATAAAAGGAATAAGAGTAATAATAACAATAACCAGCGCAGCCAACGGGAGTTGCATCCTTGATTTTGTATGCGATTACAACCTTGCTGTAACCATGGTTCGTTTTGGACTTCGACGGTTGAACCGGAATTCGATCCCGTAGAATTCGAACCTCCGTTACCTTTTCCTCCAGAAGTATCGTCTTGGTCACCTGATTCCTGGCCAGAAGTTGGGAAGGGTTTGGCGGCTTTCCCTGGGTTATAGGGTTCTTTTTCGAGCGATTCATCAAAGGTACCCTCAGCCACAGAACCAATTACATTTCCCCGAATAATTCCAGTTGTTTTATTGTCGAATAGTTCAACATTGGTAATTTGGACTTGTGTTAATTTAAGATCATTTAAAGAGAAAATTCGGTCATTTGGCACAGGCCAATTCGGGCTTGTATTGATTTGAATATTGTTGATTCGTTTGAAATGATAATAGCCATTACTTTCTTCAAAAGCGCTTTGGTTGATCTGGGTGGATTCTGTAATGAGGCCACGGTAAATTTTTACAGTATGCTCATGGCCTTCAGGTAAGAGGTCACTGGCATTTAGCGCCTTCGTTTGGTTGGTAGTGAAGTGCCCTTCAAATTTACCTTGAATAAAGTACTTTCCTATGGCGCTCATGGTTTTTTAACTTGGATTTCTACCCGCATGTTCCGGTTGTATTCACGCTTACTGTAATCCGTGAGCATGTACATGTAAGTTTTATTTTTTTCAAGGGGTTCAAGGTCTTTCTGCGCCTTGATTTCTAAACGATTTCCAGAAATCCCTGCGTTTAAAAATTCATTTCGCACTACTTCTGCACGCATTATATCTAGGTTGGTATTTTCGACACGAGCACCTGAATGATGTCCAACGATTACGAAGGTTTTATCGTCATAAACTTCAATTAGGTTTTTCAAGCGCGCTAGGCTTCCCTCTGATCCCAACGAATATTGGTGAAATTCCGTGGATCCCCTATAAAAATAAATCTTGTTGATGTTTGCCAGCGCCTTTTGCAAATTTTCTTCGTAAATTTTACGTATCGAGTCCCGCTCTTTTTCTAATGTTGTTAATATTAATTCATTTTGATTTCTTTCAGAACAAGTGTCCTGGTCGGCCATTTTTGAGCATGCTTTAATGAGCCACCATAAAAAGAGTATTAAAAGCAGATAACTTAAAATTCTCCAAAAATTTCCTAAACAACCTTGAACAAGGGAGGTGCATCCGTTACGGCCTCGTTCCAAAAAAGATCCAATTTCGGAATCGTCGTTGAACCCTGTATCGGTTATTCCTCCCCCACGATTAGGATTATCGGGATTATCGGGATTTTTTGGTTCAGGGGGTGGTGGTGGTTCTTGGGGGTCTAGTTTACTTATTTTTGGTCGTTCTTTTGTGATACCGTAGGCCATACCGGAAATTTCTCCATAGGTTGCACCATTCATGGCATATGCGCTTTCAATGACAGGAACGACAATAAGCAACTGGGTGAAATCGTACACGCGTTGCCCGTTGAAGGGGCCTTGGGGAGTTCCCGTGACCGCAATATTTTCCACATTGGTCAATTCAAACGACTTAAAAACCTTATGTTTTTCAGGCTGATAGGTTTCATCGAAGGAGATTGCCTCGATGTTGCCTTGGTAGATTTGAACCTTATGCGCATCATCAGGATAGGCCTCGTTGACTTTAAGGGGCATAACCTGGTCGGTTTTGTAGCGCCCTTTAAATCTTCCGTAAACTATATGTTCCTTAGACATCGCTCTCCTTGATTGAGCCCTTAAGAATTCGTGTCCTCGGAGTTATTGTTTTGTTGGGTTGAATTACCCTCACTGGAGGAATCGGTAGCATTTGTCGATTCTGTAGAGGTTGTATCTGCAGTGTTTTCTGTTGATGCCGTAGACGAATTCTCTCCATTGACAGGACTAAAATCCGGCATTTGATCATTATCATCCCCTTGAACAAAACGTTCTGGATTTTTCTCAATTTCTTGCCGCTCCTGTTCTGCATAGAGCGTAATGGCGTGGATAGCATTTTCTTTTTCGAGTTCATTTTGCCGCTTAGCCACTTCCACGATGCGTTCTGCATTGTAGTTTTTACGGATTTTGTGCGCTTTGTTGTTTTCATCCGGGAAGGACTCCAAAGAGATTCCCTGTTTTGCTTCTAGGATTTGCGCCACATTGTCTTTCATGTAGTCGTAGGAAGAGTCCCAAATCATGAATTTGAAGATCACTGGGGCAATTTCAATTATCATGAATAGTAAACGTACTAAC
>RFQF01000215.1 GCA_009925805.1 Flavobacteriia bacterium
CAACCAAGAAAATGTGGCCTTTCCTTCCGGGTTGTGCGCCGAGCGTGTCGCGCTGAACTACGTGGGGGCTAATTTCCCTGACGTGGCAATTGATACCCTGTGTGTGGTAGCCCGTGGAGAACTGATGCCGGAGGATCACATGCTTTCCCCCTGCGGCGGCTGCCGCCAAGTGATGCTGGAATCCGAGAACCGTCAGGTACCGCCCATTCGGGTTATTTTAGTGAACCAAGATCACCGAACGATCATTCTTAACACCGTGAGGGATTTGTTGCCCTTTGGATTCGGAAAGTAAGCCAGTTCCCTCCGCGAATTACTTATTAACATCCTCCACATTTCTTGAAAAGTAGGTTAATTTTGTAGGATAAATTTTTGCGATGAATAGTTGGTTTACGGTAAAAGTAAAATATACAAAACAATTAGAAAACGGCACCTTAAAAAGGGTCACAGAACCGTATTTATTGGCAGCCATGACCTTTACTGATGCGGAAGCCCGCATTTACGAAGAATTAGGAACCTACATACGTGGTGAATTCATGGTGGTAGGCATTGCACGCACCGATTTGTCGGATATTTTTCAATACGAGGATTCGGCTACCTGGTTTAAGTGCAAAATCACCTATGGAATAGAAGAAGAGGACGGCGATAAAAAGAAAAAGGTAGCGCAAAACTTTTTGGTGTCTGCCCCCGATGTAAAAGAAGCCTATGGCCGCATGGAAGAAAGTTTGGCAGGCTTGATGATCGATTACCAAGTGCTTTCCATTGTCGCTTCGCCCATTGTGGAAATTTTCCCCTACCGCGATGAAGACGTGGCGTCACCTGCCAAAGCGATAAGCGTAGACGAGCCCAGCCCTGCACCGCGTGGTGTGGTGTTTACGGCCTCGGGATCGGATAAGGAAGAAGCGGAGGCGTTTTTGGAAGACGAAGATACAGCACAAACCGACAGTCAGTTAGAGGATCAGTTTGAGGAAGAAAATGAGTAATTCCATCGAAGCGCTGCGCAACGATCATAGTGATTTCAGGAAAAATACGGGAAACATGGCGTTCACCGATCCTTGGACAGGGTTTCGTACGTGGTTCGATGAAGCCGTTGCGCTGGGGGTTCCTGAAGCCAACGCGGTGGTGCTTTCTACCGTAAGTGCCTCGGGTGCTCCAAGTTCCAGAGTGGTTTATTTAAAGGAAATGTACGAGGAAGGTTTTGTTTTTTACACCAATTTCCTTTCGCAAAAGGGACGTGAATTAAGGGAAAATCCAAACGCGAGTTTCTTGTTTTTTTGGCCCAGTTTGGAACGTCAGGTGCGTATGGAAGGCAGGGTAAAGCCCGTGCCAGAGGAAATAAGCGAACGCTATTTTGCTTCACGTCCGCGAGAAAGCCAACTCGGGGCCTGGGCTTCCCACCAGTCCGAACCCCTAAGTACGATGGATGAAATACACCAACGTTTTCAAGAATTGGAGGCCAAATTTCCGAGAGAGGTTCCCCGTCCGCCCCATTGGGGAGGTATGGCCTTGCATCCCAATCGGTTCGAATTTTGGCAAGGAAAACCGTCGAGACTGCACGAGCGATTGATTTTTGAGCAGCACCAAGAAAACTGGATTTCCATCCGTTTAAACCCATGAAAGAACAACCCACAGAGCTCATTACCCTTCCATCAGGGATTCGTTTGGCCTATTTGAAATCCAACAGTCCGGTGAGCCATTTGGCGTTTTATTTCAAAGGGGGAAGTCGCTCCGAACCCGCTGAAAAAGCAGGGTTAGCCCATTATTTGGAGCATTGCATCTTTAAAGGTACGCAGCAGCATAGCCCCATGTGGATTTTATCGCGTCTCGATGAAGTAGGCGGGGAGTTGAACGCCTTTACTGCGAAAGAAGAAATTTGCGTGCATGCTACCTTTTTGACGAAATACACACGAAGATCCTTTGAACTCATGGCTGACCTTGTCGTGAATTCTACCTTTCCTGTCGAGGAAATTAAAAAAGAAAAGGAGGTCATCATTGATGAGATTAATTCGTACAAAGACAGTCCGGTGGACCGAATTATGGACGAGTTTGATGCCTTGCTGTATCCCGGAAATACCTTGGGTAATGCCATTTTGGGGACGAAAAAATCGGTTCGTTCGTTGAAGCGTGAAGATTTGATGGCTTTCATGAAGTCCAATTTTACCGCGGACAATTTAGTCATTTCCTATGTGGGAAAAGAATCCAAGCAGAAATTGACACAGCTTGCCGAAGATTTGTTGTCCGGGTTACCGGCCAAGGCCACCAA
>RFQF01000216.1 GCA_009925805.1 Flavobacteriia bacterium
TTCAAGATCACTTCCCTTGGTAACACTTGATTTTTGAACTTAGAGAGCAGTTTTAGGATTTGAACTTCTTTTTTCGTGAGGCCTGTTTCGGTTTCATTCAGCACCAGCTTCAGGTTTTCCGTATCCAGCGAAAAATGACCGATACGTATTATTTTATCTTCCACCACTTCAGTGTTAATGTTCACCCGTTTAAGCAAAGATTTCACCCTCAAGCTGAGCTCTTCTGCGGCAAACGGCTTGGTAAGATAATCGTCTCCTCCGGCCTTGAATCCTTCAATTTTGTCGTCGGTCATCGCTTTAGCCGTTAAAAACAAAATGGGAATTTCTTGATTCACCTTTCGAATGTCTTTCGCTAAGGTAAAACCGTCTTTTTTCGGCATCATGACATCGAAGATGCAGAGGTGGTAAACCTGTTCGCTAAAGCGCTTTAAGGCGTCGCTTCCATCGGTTGCCAAGGATACCCGATACCCCTCCAGGCGTAATTGATCTGCGATGACAAAACCAAGGTTGAGATCATCTTCGGCTAAAAGGATAGCAATTTCCATCGATGTTATCACGTGTTGAGTACAATCTCCTTAGAAAAGCCAAGAGCTTTGGTTTCCCAAAGCCCTTGACTAATCAACCTAACCTACTACTGCTACAAAGGTAATATGAAATTAATACTGCGTTACACCGAGCTCGATTTTTTTTTGCTAAGAAATGTTAATCTAATTTTTACAGCTAACTATTGAAAAGTGTATTAAATTATTCTTTACCTTCGAGGACTATGTCTAAAATTTTAGTAGTCGACGACGAGCCGGACATTCGAGAGTTGTTGGAATACAACCTTATCAAGGCGGGTCATGAATGCATACTTGCAGAAAATGGATTCGTTGCTTTAGAAAAAATCAAAACCAATAAGCCCGATTTAATCTTGCTGGATGTGATGATGCCTCAAATGGACGGCATACAAACGTGTGAGGCCATTCGGGAAAATAATAACAACCACGATATTGTAATCGCTTTTTTAACGGCACGTGCAGAGGATTACAGTCAAATTGCTGGCTTAGAAGCGGGGAGCGATGACTACATTGCTAAGCCTATTAAGCCGGCGGTGCTAATTTCTCGAATTGAAGCTTTATTGCGCAGAAAAAGCCGCGGAACCGTTGCTCTATCAAAACCGAGCTCAGAACGCCTGATGATTGATGCTGAAAAACACATGGTTCGTTTGGATGGAGAATTCTTGCAACTTCCTAAAAAAGAGTTTGAATTGTTGTCGTTGTTGGTATCCAAACCCAATGCTGTATTTCAACGAGACCACATTCTTCGGGTGGTGTGGGGAACAGATGTGGTTGTTGGCGATCGTACGATTGATGTGCATATCCGGAAAATTCGTGAGAAAATTGGTCCTGGATGGATCCATACCATCAAAGGTGTTGGCTATAAATTTATTCCTCAATGAATATGAAAAACCTAGGTTGTTTTATCATGTGGTGGATTCCATTCTGGATGTTTGGGCAAATTGCCTCTTACGAAGCGCCTTTACTTGCATGGGATTCCATTCGTGGATCGTGGTTGGTTGAATGCTCCAAGGCTTTAAGTGAGCAACGAATTATCCCGGACCGAACTTTTCCTGAAGACTTCACTCCCTTCGAATTAATGACCGTTGTACCCTTAGAAACTCGGCAAATCCTTCAAGCAAACCGTCGTGAAAACACGCAAGAACAGGGGTATGTTCAACAATTGCAGGATTTGGTTAACGCAACCTTTTGCACCCCGATTCAAGGAAGAAGTTACGGAGATCCGCACATTGTTACCCTTGATCAAACCGCGTATTCTTTTCAAACTGTCGGTGAATTTGTCGTTACCAAATCAGGAGCGAATTTTGAGGTGCAGGCGCGTCAGAAGCCTCAAAACAACGATTTTTCATTAAACACCGCAGTTGCTGTACAGCTTTATGGCGATCGCATTTGTTACTATGCTGAGGATATACCGGATGGATCAAATCAACCGATATGGCTTAATGGAGTTCCAATCCAACTTCACGGCAGAACGTATTATTTGCCTCATGGTGGGACTTTGCGCTTGATTGGAAGGAATTATATCCTAGCGGGTCCTAAAGGAGAGCGTATTATCCTGGATATTCGAAGCGGAAGCATAAAATTCATCAATTTAACGGTTGAGTTACCCGGATGTCAACGGAGCGTTTTTCATGGACTCTTTGGGAATGGGAATGGGAATTCCATGGATGAATTTCAAACGAACCGTCAAAATAA
>RFQF01000217.1 GCA_009925805.1 Flavobacteriia bacterium
TCCGGTCCCTGGGCCTTCCGTTGGATGACCATCCGCATACGGGAAGTATGCATTACGAGGACAGTGTACCGAAGATTCCTGCGGCGGCTTTGTCCACCGCGGATGCAGCGTATTTAGCAGAATTACTAACAATCGAACCAGGGGCAAAACTGGCGTTGGAAATGGATTGCCGTATTTTTCCCGACGCCCCATCCTACAATGTGATTGCGGAGCTTCGCGGTAAGAAACACCCCAAGGAGATCATCACTTTTGGTGGGCATTTGGATTCGTGGGATCAAGGCGAGGGTGCGCACGACGATGGCGCAGGAGTCATCCACTGTTTAGAAGCACTTCGATTGTTAAAAACCCTCAAGTATGAACCCGAGCATACCTTGCGCCTGGTGTTTTTTATGAACGAAGAAAACGGCAACATGGGCGGAAAAACGTATGCTAAATGGGTAAAAGAGCGGGGAGAAAAACACCTTGCAGCTCTGGAAAGCGACCGAGGCGGGTTTACGCCCCGAGGTTTTGGTTGTGATGGTAGTCCAAAATACTATGAGCGATTCCAAGGGTATCAGAAACTATTCGCGCCATACGACCTGCATATTTGGGAAAAAGGCGGCGGAGGGGTGGATATTGGCCCTTTGAAAAATGAATTTAAAGACATTGTCCTTGTTGGATTCATTCCTGATTCACAACGGTATTTTGATGTGCATCATGCCGCAAGCGATGTGTTCGAAAACGTCAATAAGCGAGAGCTTGAATTAGGGGCTGCAGGAGTGTGCGGATTGATTTACTTGTTCGACAAGGATTTATTTCTTCGGTAAGTCCGGATTTGTTTTGCGATATTCCCGAATGGAGGGACATTGTTCGTATTCCGCCTCAAAGGATTGAAGCTCTTCCGGTGTCATTTTTTTGGTCAATTGATTGCATTCTTCAAAAAGCGCTTGATATTCTTTTTTACCCAATATTTTCAATTTCTTAATGGGGTCCTCGGTTTTATTGATTTCTTTTACCGCCTTAATGTGGGCATCCGCGCATTCACATACTTTCGATTTGCACGAAACAACCGTCAAAGTTGCTATTGAAAAAATAAACCACGAGTATTTCATTGGAACTCAATTATTTAGGAAGACTTGCCACGGCATCGGCCGGACTTTGAACAATGTGGCTTATTTCGACCCGGAACTTACTTCCTTCCGAATTAATCAATGCGGTATTTTCGGTTAATTCAAGAATTTTACCGTGAATTCCACTTGAAGTAATTACCTTATCCCCCGCTTTCAATCCTTCACGAAACTTCCTGAGTTCTTTTTGCTTTTTGGCTTGTGGACGAATCATAAAAAAATAGAAGATGATGAGCATTAACACGATCATCAACAAAGAACTCATTGGATTTCCTGACCCCATAATTATTTAATTTTAGCTTTAATAAGTAACACTTTTGTAGAACCTTCGGTATTCGTTACCAAGGTAACGGATTTTGTAATGGATTTTGAAGATACGTTGGCGGTTTCTACCTTAGCAACAATGGTGGTAGATGCGCCTGGTTTCACGGGATCACTGGGTTTTTCAGCCACCGTGCAAGAACACGAAGGGCGGACTTCGCTAATCACTAAGGGAGCATCACCGGTATTTTTGACCACAAATTTTGCCTTAATCACCTCGCCTTTCACAACGACTCCTGCGTCGAATTCCTCATTAACTTCCATCGTAGTCATTTCCCCGACTTTCACTCCTTTGTTATCGGTGCAAGCTGCTCCTAAAATGACTACAGCAATAAATAATAACTTTTTCATAGGTTAATTTAATAATCCTCTGCCGGTTTTGACTAAGCGTTGTTCTGCTTTGAGCTTTTCCACCAACTTATCCAAAATTCCGTTGATAAAGATATTGCTTTTTGGCGTACTGTAAAATTTTGAAATTTCTATATACTCATTGAGGGTTACCGAAGTAGGAATACTCGGGAAATTCAACAATTCAGTAATGCCCATCTTCAGTAAAATCACATCCATTTTGGCGATTCGTTCTATGTCCCAATTTTCGGCCGTTTCCGCAATCAAGGTTTCGTATTCGGTGGAATGCTGAACCGTTTTTAATAACAATGCATGCACAAATTCTTCTTCATCATCGTTCGCCTTAAACAGCGGCAGTGGGGTGAATTCTCCGGGTGCTTGCAGCAAACATTTTCTTGAACATGGCTTGAACCTCCACTCCCATCCAATTTACTTTGCGCTCATTGGCGAGGGTGTTTAATTCTTTGGACTC
>RFQF01000218.1 GCA_009925805.1 Flavobacteriia bacterium
GTGCTTTCCGAACAGGTGAGAAATGTGGGTCAAGTAGGTGGTTTTAGGTTGAATATCGGCGATGAAATCCAAGGCTTCCTCTAAATTGAAATGGGAAATATGCGGCGATTCGTGCAAACAATTGATGATGAGCGTATCGATTCCGCGAATCAAGGTCCTGGAAGTCTCAGGTACCGTTTTCGCATCAGTGATATAAGCCAGGTTGCCGATTCGGTAGCCAAACACGGGTAACTTATAGTGGAGCACCGGAATAGGGGTGATGCGTATACCTTCCACCACAAAAGGTTGCTCGTCAATTTCCGTCACGGCAATTTTTGGAATTCCAGGGTAATTGCTTTCAAAGATGTAATGATAACTCTGGCGCAAGGCGCGAAGCACCTCCCCAGGTGCATAAACAGGAATAGCCCCCCCGCCCTGATAGTTGTAGGCGCGAATATCATCCAAGCCCGAAATGTGATCCCGGTGTTCGTGGGTGTACAAGATAGCATCCAAGGATTGAACCTTTTCGCGAAGCATTTGCTGCCGAAAATCCGGCCCCGTATCGATGCAAAAGGTCAAGTCGGCCATTTCAAGAAGCACGCTGCTACGCAAACGTTGATCCCTCGAATCTTCCGATTGGCAAACACGGCATGAACAAGCCGGGATGGGAATTCCTTGCGAGGTTCCGGTTCCTAGAAAAGTTAAACGACCGGTCATAAGTTCACAAGTTTAAATCCGTTGGCCTTACGAAGGTACAGATTAATGATGGATCGGTTGTCGCGGTCCTCGTCTTTGACTTCAATGAATCGTGTCCAATGGATGGGTGCGGCGTGGTTGAAGTGGTACGGCGCATGCCCGTAACCGCGGTATTTTCCTCGATCAATCCAAACCAAACTCTTTTCGCTCCGGTTTCTGCCTTTATCTACGATGAAAAACGAGGAATCTTCGAACCGCAGGGAGGCAATGAATTGATCCACTTTCACGTTGTAAGCTTCCGCTGTTTCTTCACCGATACAGGCTCCCGAACATTGTTTCACGCTGTAATGAAAACAGGCATCTTGACTTGGGTACACACCATTGATTTTTTGACATAAGCCAAACGCATCGCCCCGGTTTTTAAGGTATTCATGGGCTTCTTTCTTCGAATTGAAATAGGTCAAAGGAGCAGCTTCATGCTTAGAAACTAAGCCCACCTTGAGCACGAGATACCCCTGGTCGTTCGGTTCATCGTACAGGCCATAGGTGAAAACCGAACGGCGTAACTGGCGGTTGAATGGCGGTTTATGCGCTTTGATGAGGTCGCTTTCCAGCAGCATAGCGATCAACTCGGAGCCCGTAATTTCGTATTCGATGTGCGCAATTTCTTTGCGCATGATTTCGCCTTTAGCTGTGCTGGTATTCCGCAAATGCTGCTCCACCCGTTTTTTGATGTTCTTGCTTTTCCCAATGTACATGAGGCGGTTGCACTCATCGTAAAAGCGATAAACCCCTGTTTTTTCGGGTAAGTCGTCCACCGTATCCATGGATAACTTTGGATTGACATGTTGTGGATTCACTTCGTGATGAATGAAATGGTCGAGGTGGTTGGGGTCTTTGTGATAAAGAATTTCAAAGAGTTTTGCCGTAGCCAATGCGTCTCCGCCGGCGCGATGTCGTCCTTCTATGGCTATTCCTAAGGCTTCGGTGATTTTGCCCAAACTGTACGAAGCATGCCCGGGAATCACATAGCGCGAGGCGCGCACCGTGCACAGGTGAGGCATCCTAAAATCGTACCCCAAGGCGCGAAATTCACTGCGCAGCATGCCGTAGTCGAATCCCACGTTGTGGGCCACAAAGACAGCACCCTCACAGAAGTCCATGATGTTTCGGGCAATTTCGTAAAATTTGGGAGCCTCCTTGACCATGGAATCGGTAATGCCGGTGAGGCGCACGATGAAATCGGGGATGGATTGCTCGGGATTGATCAACGAGACATAGGAATCCGTGATGGATGTTCCATCGTACTTGTACAAAGCAATTTCCGTGATTTTGGACTGCTTTGGACTTCCTCCCGTGGTTTCGACATCGACAATTACAAAGGGCATGCACGAAGGTAGAAATCTTCGCTTAATTCGTAATTCTTGTGATTAAAAAACCCTAAAAAAATTGTTTAAAGTTAAATCAGAACGAGAATTTCTTCTGGAAACTTTTTACCTTTAGCCTAAATTTAAACTTCAAACCATGAAATCCA
>RFQF01000219.1 GCA_009925805.1 Flavobacteriia bacterium
CCTGCGGATGCATTTAAAACAAGTAAAGGGCGGGTATTTTGACTAGAAATTTCCAATGGTAAAAATTTAATTGAATTCGATAAAATTAAGGTCTAATAACGTAAATTTGTTACGTGGTACGAAACTTTTTTTATTTCATAATATTCGGTGTGCTTTTTTCTTGTAAGCCTGATGAAGTCACGCCCCCTCCTGCGCCTGCAGAAACGGCTAGGATTATTGTAAACCCAAGCTTTGGTGCTTCACCCCTTATGTTGGACTCCATTTATCAAGGCCCCAATGGAATTCGTATAAAAGTTTCTGACATCAAGTTCTTTACTACGTTGATGTCCAACCAAAATAACACCTTCGCTGAAGTGGCTTATTTTGACTATCGGGAGAAAGGAGCACTATTAATTGAACAAACCCTTGATTATACGAAATTCTCATCCCTTAACTTTGTGTTGGGTGTGGATACATCATTTAATCACGATGATCCCTCCGCGTTTCCAAATAATAGTCCCTTAAATATTATGAATGCAGGATCTATGCATTGGGGCTGGAATACCGGATATATATTTATTAGTGTAGAAGGAAAGGCCGATACCTTAGCCGATGGAATCGACAACTTTGATTTAAGTTACAGCTATCACATCGGAACGGATCTCTACCAGCAAGCCATGAGCTTCTCCAATTTAACCTGGGTAAAAACGGCGGCACATCAACATACCTTGGCGTTTAATCTCGATATGGAATCGTTCTTTTTCAATCCATCCCAACCGATTGATATACCGTCTGAGCCTTTTACTCACTCGGGTGCCGGATTAAGTGCCTTAACACAAAAAGTTGCCCTTAACTTTAAGAATGCTCTTCAAGCGCAATGATTCGGCTCTTATTCATTTTACTTGGACTAAGTGTTGTAAGTTCCTGCGGAAAGGATAAGGTAGGGTATAAACCCACGCCATATCAGCTAAATATTCCATCGCACTTCCCGGATATGAATATTCCTGCAGATAATCCGATGACCGTTGAAGGCGTGGAGTTGGGAAGGTATTTGTTCTATGAAAAACGGCTGAGTGGAAATGATCAAATGAGTTGTGGTACCTGCCATACACCGTATACTTCGTTTTCAGATTCTGCGAAATACTCTACCGGTATAGATGGCATTAAAGGAAATCGAAATGCGATGGCCTTAATTAATTTAGGTTGGGATTCTTTTTTCTTTTGGGATGGAAGAGCAACGTCACTGGAACGCCAAATTTTGGAACCTGTTCCAAATCCAATTGAAATGCACTTGTCGTGGAAAGAAGCCATTTCAAAACTTAAAAAGGATACCTACTACCGCAACCAATTCTATAAAGCATTCGGTGTAGAAGATTTTGATTCTACCCACGCCGCTAAAGCGATTGCGCAGTTCATTCGCACCATGATTTCTGGCAAGAGTAAGTTTGACATCATGTATAAAATCGAAAATAATAAACCCCTGAGTGCCTCCGAACAAGCCGTGATTATCGATCCGGAAGAATGGGCGGGATATGACTTATTTAAAAGCCTCAACGGCGCAGATTGTTTTCATTGCCACAATGGTCCGTTGATGCGCGTAGCTAAGTTTAGTAACAATGGGTTGGATGGAATTTTTTCCGACCTCGGTCGAGGCGCCGTAACAAACAATCCAAACGACCATGGGAAATTTAAAGTGCCCACCCTGCGGAACATTGCCCTTACTGCACCTTACATGCATGATGGACGCTTTAAGAACTTAGATGAGGTGATTGAACACTATTCCTCAGGGATTCATACCTCTCCAACCATTGATCCGCTCATTGAATTTTCTGGTCAAGGAGGAGTCCAATTGGATGCCCAAGAAAAGTATTTATTGAAAAGGTTCTTAATGACCTTAACAGATAACACATTTATAAATAATCCAGACTTTCAAGACCCAAATTAATGATTGATAAACTTACCACGGAAGATAAAGCCCTTAAGATCAATTTAACGAAAGACATCTATGGGTGTTTTGCTGAGATCGGTGCCGGGCAGGAAGTTGCGGCGAATTTCTTTACAGCAGGTGGAAGCTCAGGTACTATTGCCTTTACGCATTCTGCCTATGACATGAAGGTTTCTGACGCGATGTATGGGGTGGCCAAACGCTATGTGTGTGAGGAACGCTTGCTTACCATGCTTGGCGCGGAGTGGGACCAGCTCATGAAAATACTGCCGCA
>RFQF01000220.1 GCA_009925805.1 Flavobacteriia bacterium
GTAAGCCTTCTGCATGGCCACATTCGCTTGGTCTACGAGGTGTTGATCGGCAGCATGGAGTTGATGCCAGTGCGTTAAAAAGGTATAGGAAAATTGAAATTCTTGTTGTAACATGCAAGCCGATACGCTTTCTACCCACGAAGGTTACGTCAATTCAACCGACGTGTCACCAGCTCGTGGACTTTTTGGACAAAATGTTGGGGCTTAAAGGTACGCCATTCCATTTCGTCCAATTCGCCGCCCATGGCTACATAGGAATCGATTTGGATGCGGTGGAGCTCTTTGGCAACGTGGTCATGGATGTTAATCGCGGCAATCCAGCCATCTTCCACATCCTCGAACCATTCTTCGTAGTAGCAATCGTCGGAGTAATGAAAATTCAATACATTCTCGAAAATGAGCACAAAATGCTTAATTCCTTTCTCCATTAAGGGATTCAATACATTGTTTTTCAAGGTCATGATATCGTTTTCAATGGCATCGTTCCATTCCCCAATGAATTCCAGGACGCAACTCTGCGAATCGTAATCTGCGTAAAGGATTTTAGTGTAGAGCGTAGCTGAACCGAAGTGGTCCCATTGCGGATGAATCAAATAGTTGTAGATACGTTGTTCGAATTCAAACTCGCTGTATATGCGTCCAAAGAACGGTGATTTAGCATCCTCGGAGGCAATGTACTCCCCGCGCCAACGAAAAAAGGGTTCGATGAAATGCATACTGCACGAAATCTTGAATTCCTTTACAAGGTTTATGACCCTGCTGGTAAATTAATCGACTAATAGTAATCCTTAAGGTCAACTATTGTACCTTCCAAGTCAGCATAAATTTTTACAATCACACGTTTCGTGTCTCCATCGTACACTAAATCACCAACATTCCCGGAGAAACCGGAGGTTGTAAATGGACTCACCGTTGAACAACAAGAACCGTAACCCACACTTGAACCGACACCAATTTTAACGGAAATACCTTTTGAACCAGTTCCTTTAATTTTAAAAGAAATTCTTGCTTTGTTCGCGGTAAAAGACGCGCCTTTGACAGCAGAACTTGTTGATACTTTGGAGGCATTATCAGAAGAAGAATTACACGATGCTAAGCCTGATAAACTAAGTATAGCAGTAAAAAGTAAAAAATTGTACGTGAATTTTATCATAAGGCTTGAAATTAAGGTTCTAATCCAAAGGTAGCGAAATTAACTACTCGCCATCAAATAACTTTCAAAAGAATATACCTTTGTCTTATGCCCAAAGACAAACTTGCCCGTTTTGCCGCCATTAAAACGTTTGAAAATGTCCTGGAACATCGCTATCTAGCGGATTTTCCCTTGAAGGGCCATTGGCATCGGGACTTTTTTAAAAACGACCACCCTTTGGTGCTCGAATTAGGTTGCGGTAAAGGTGAATATTCCGTAGGCTTGGCGCAATTGTATCCGCAGAAAAACTTCCTTGGGCTTGACATCAAAGGCAACCGTATGTTCATTGGCGCCCGACAAGCTCTACAACAAAACCTGAACAACGTCGGTTTTTTGCGCACCCGCATCGACTTTGTAGCCGATCTCTTCGCCGAAAACGAAGTCGACGAAATTTGGCTCACCTTCTCCGACCCCCAGCCGCAAAAGCCCAAAAAGCGCCTTAGCAGTTCCTTGTTTATCCAACGCTATCGCTCGTTTCTCAAGCCGGGCGGAACAGTGCACATGAAAACAGACAACGACTTGCTCTTTGACTTCACGATGGAAGAAATCGCCACCCACGGCTATTCAATCGTGGATTACAGGCCGGATTTGTACGCGAGCCTCAGCACCGAAACTGACCCCCTGAAGTTAACAATATTCAGCATCAAAACGCACTATGAAGCGCTGTTCCACGTCAAAGGACACGTCATCAAATACGTAAGTTTCACGATTCATTAATACGATGGAACAAAGGATCACCGATGGCATTTATACCGGGGCAGCGGGCCGAAGCAGTTTATACGACCTCAGCGTTCCTGCCGCATGGCGCGGAGCATTGATCGTGTTCGTCCATGGGTTCATGGGTTTTAAAGATTGGGGGCCCTGGGGACTCGTTTCGGACTTTTTTGTGCAGCGCGGTTTTGCGTTCGCGAAATTCAACCTAAGCCACAACGGCGGGACCATCGAAGATGCGCTGGATTTCCCCGAC
>RFQF01000023.1 GCA_009925805.1 Flavobacteriia bacterium
AACGATTTCTTTGCAGGGCAGGGCAGGGACCGCTACCGAACCGCTGTTGTAACGTACCGATACCGCAGGGATTTATGGATTGCCAAATTGGGAATAATCCTATGGACCGGCGAAACATCGGGATTGAGAAATCAAGATACCTTGATAAACGGACGACCGTATAACTTTAAAAATCTTTCAAGCACTCCTTACGGGAGGTCCTCGCATGGAATTTTGGTTATTGGAACGCACTATGGAGGTATGGGAAATTCTTTAGGCGTAGAAATGGGGATGGATAGTGAGAAACTTCGCGATGTTGTGCAAAATCAATTGGCGCATTCTGCGGTTTGGCATCGCAGAAATCCGCGCAATGCGGTGAGTTACCCTCCTTTGGATTCCTCTGGATATCCCGCCTTTACTTCTTCCAAGATTCGAAGACCTCAACCCTATTTTCGGGTGTCACTTTCCGAAGATTAGGGGAATGTAGTTAACTTAGCAACAAAATAATCCATGAAAGTTCCAGTGACGGTATATGCCGAAATGACCCCGAATCCCACGACCATGAAATTCGTGGCGAATAAATATTTGCTACCAACAGGAGATTCGGTGGAATTTAACCATCGTCAAGAGGCCGTAGGGTATTCGCCGCTCGCAGAGGCCTTGTTCATCTTTCCCTTTGTTCGAAGTGTTTTTATTGCGGCCAATTTTGTTACAATTACCAAAACCGATAATGTTCCTTGGGATTTTATTACCATGGAACTCCGGGAGTTTATTCGGGAATTTTTGGCGGATGGCAAGGAAGTTTTGATTCAAATGCCTGTGGCGGCAGAAAAAAAAGCGGCCAAAGATCGTCCAGAAATAGCCCATCCGAGTGCATTGGACGAGCCCATCGTAGCGTTGTTGGATCAATATGTTCGCCCTGCCGTTGAAAACGATGGAGGAGCAATAGACTATGTAGGATTTAAGGAAGGAACCGTACATTTAATCCTTAAAGGTTCATGTTCCGGTTGCCCTTCAAGTACCGCTACCTTAAAAGGAGGAATTGAAACTTTGCTTAAACAACACCTTACGGAAGTAGTAAAAGTAGAGGCCTACAACGGATAATAAAAAATAAAAAATCCAACAATCCACATCATGGTATTGCAGGGTCGTGTTTATTCCCGTATATTTGAGTAAACAAGCGTGTGTTGAATAGATTTCAGTGAAAATGCAAGAACTTCATGTCTCAAAGTTGAATCTGCGGGAGGCTTTACAACATTATTTCGGATTCGATACCTTTAAAGGAGAACAGCAGCAGATTGTTCAAAACATTCTCGACGGCAAAAACACCTTTGTGATCATGCCTACAGGAGGAGGCAAGTCCCTGTGCTACCAGTTGCCGGCCTTAATGATGGAGGGAACTGCCGTCATTGTTTCTCCGTTGATTGCCTTGATGAAGAATCAAGTGGATGCTATTCGATATATCAGCGATCAGGGGAATATCGCCCATTTTCTGAACTCCTCGCTTTCCAAAAACGAAATTTCCCAAGTGAAAAAAGACATCGTCAATGGAACAACAAAAATGCTCTATGTTGCCCCTGAATCCTTGACCAAACAAGAGAATATCGAGTTTCTGTCCAGTGTGAATGTCTCCTTTTTTGCCATCGATGAAGCGCATTGTATTTCGGAATGGGGACATGATTTTCGTCCAGAATACCGAAGATTGCGGGAGATTTTTGAAAAGATATCGCATGTCCCCATAATTGCATTAACCGCCACGGCAACTCCGAAAGTACAATTGGATATTCAAAAAAACTTGAGCATGGTGGACGCGAGAGTTTTCAAGGATTCGTTCAACCGTTCCAACTTGTATTACGAGATCCGCCCGAAACGCGACGTTGAGAAAGAAATCATCAAATATGTTAAGTCAAAAGAGGGCCAGAGCGGAATTGTATATTGTTTGAGTCGCAAGAAAGTGGAAGAAATCTCTGAGCTTTTTCAAGTGAATGGTATTAAAGCCCTTCCGTACCACGCAGGGTTAGATGCCGAGATGCGTGCAAAACACCAAGACATGTTTTTGATGGAAGAAGTGAATGTGATTGTCGCAACCATCGCCTTTGGAATGGGTATCGATAAACCGGATGTTCGTTTTGTCATTCATCACGATATTCCAAAGAGCATCGAAAGCTACTATCAAGAAACAGGACGAGCAGGGCGCGACGGTGGGGAAGGGGAGTGCATTGCTTTTTATTCCTACAAAGACATTGAGAAACTGGATAAATTCTTGGCAAATAAACCCCTCACAGAACAGGAAATTGGCCGACAGTTGCTTCATGAAATCGTTTCTTATGCGGAAACTTCTGTTTGCCGAAGAAAGTACATACTGCATTACTTTGGAGAGGTCTACAACGAAGAAGGTTGTTCGGAACTTTGTGATAACTGCAAATTCCCCCGAGATAGAACCGAAGGAGGCACCTATGTTTTGAAGTTGTTAGAAACCGTACAAGCGTTGGAAGAACAATTTAAAGCCAAGCATTATTGTACCTTCCTCTCCGGGCAAATCAATGCCGATATTAAAGCATTCAAGCATGAAACATTGCCCAATTTTGGTATAGGTAAAGAGAAGGACGAGCATTTTTGGAATGCCGTAATACGGCAAGCCATTTTAGGGGGATTGTTGGAAAAAGACATTGATTCCTTTGGGTTATTACGTCTGACCAGCGCGGGTAGAAATTTTATTGCACATCCTGGATCGTTCCTACTGTTGAAAGAACATGACTTTTCGAATACCGATGATTCGGAGAATTTTCCTGCTTCCAACCGCGATACTGCCTTCGACGTTCACTTATACGACCTCTTAGTGGACCTTCGGAAGTCCGTGGCAAAAGAAATGGGCGTTCCTCCCTTTGTGGTTTTTCAGGACCCTTCCCTCAAGGATATGTGCTTACAATATCCAATAACGATGGAGGAATTGACGCATGTTCAAGGAGTCGGGACGGGAAAGGCACAACGCTTCGGAGAGCCTTTTATAGCCCTCATCGCACAATACGTTCACGATCATGAGATTGATCGTCCCCAGGATTTTGTCTTTAAGTCGCTGGTGAACAAATCCGGGTTTAAGGTTCAGTTGATTCAGAATATTGACCGTCAGTTATCCTTGGAAGATTTTGCCGCCAATCAAGGTAAAACCTTCGATGAAATTTTGCAGGAAATCGAAACCATTGTTTCTTCAGGCACACGGGTCAATTTAACGTATTATATCAATCAACGCATTGATTTGTCGGAGCAAGAAGAAATTTTCGACTATTTCAACGAGGCAGAAACGGACGATATTTTGCTGGCTTATCAGGAGTTTGACGGATTGTATTCGGAAGAAGAATTACGCTTGGTGCGCATTAGGTACATGAGCGAAATTGCCAACTAAGCGCTTACTTTAGTAAGAGTTCTACAGATTTTCGTGTGACCGAGTGGTAGTTATTTTTTGATTTCGTAAATACTTCTTTGGCCCAATCCAAACGCGTGCTGTCGGCAATCACGGCTTTGAATAATGGAAGGACATATTTTCGACGTCCTGTGGATTGCAAGAATTGTTGGAGTTCGGGGGCAATACTCCACTGGTTACAGCGCAAGTTTAACATATACCATTCGAATTGAATTTCGCGATTTGCTTGGCTGAAATGTGCGTTACGGTCGATGGATCGAAGCGTCTTTAGGGGCAATGTTTGGGTTAAATTCCGTAAATACATGATCCATTCTTGGGTGCAATAATCTTCGGGTTTCAATCGAACAACCTTTATTTTTTTACGTTTTTTAGTGCGTCCTGGAACTTTGACCCATGTGACCGTTTTCTGAGGCTTAAAAATGTCCTCACCCGCATTGGTTTTTTGTGCTAAAGTTCTCATAAACGATAAGCGCTGTGAAGCTTCGAAATAGACATTTTTCGGAATCCCAGGTTCGAAGATCCATGAACGGTAGTCAAACGTAGTAAAGTCGGGTTTTAACAACTTTTCTTTGAGGTATGTTGTGAATTTCTGAGTGCTCATCGATTGAAAGCGGTGTTTTGAAAAATAAAGGGATAGAAAGGTGTCGAAGTGCTTTCTTCCTACCCGATGTTCCAAAGTTTTCAGAAAATAGGCTCCTTTTACGTAAGCTACTGTGGTCATCCCTTCGTCGGGGTCCCGATTTTTTAAATGTAAATACAGGGCCGCATCCTCCGGATGGTTGGATTTCTTGATGAACATCAATTCTTCATTGAGCTCGTTCCATTCAAGTTCACTTAACATGTTGCTGTATTCTTTTCCGTGCATTTCCTCCATGATTCGGTGCTCAAGAAAGACCGTAAACCCTTCGTTAAGCCAGAAGTCGTTCCAAGTTTCATTGGTTACCAAATTCCCGGACCACGAATGCGCCAGTTCATGGGCCACTACGGAGACTAAACTTTTATCACCGGCAACAATGGCTGGATTAATAAAGGTTAGGCATGGATTTTCCATGCCACCGAAGGGAAACGATGGGTGTTGTACCATGAGATCGTATCTACCCCAGGCATAAGGACCGAACAACTGCTCAGCAACCCTTAACATCTCGGGTAATTCTTGGAATTCCACGCTTGCAGCTTGCAGCAAATGCACAGGAGCATATACACCGCAGCGATTGGAATAGGGATGGTAAGCAATATTCCCAACCGTTAAAGCAATTAAATACGAAGGAATGGGATGCCGCATAGCGAAACGATATTTTCCTTCGGAATTTGTGGTTGTTGGATTTTCGGCACTCATAAGTGCGAGCAGGCCAGGGTTCACCTGTACCGATGCATCGTAGGTGATACGGTTGGAGGGAGCATCTTGCAAGGGAATCCAAGAACGGGTTAAAATCGCTTGCCCTTGAGTGTATAAAAAGGGGTCCTGTTCAGAATTTGAATTTACCCATTCAATCGCGCGACAGTTTGGACCCGTTTGATAATAAATGTTGATGTATTCGGTTTCTGGGGTAATCGTTACAATCAAGGGTTGACCGAGAATGGAGTCTTTATCCATTTTCCCAATGACGAAGTCTGCCTCGGTTTCCTGTCCTTTTGGCCCAAGGGTTACTTTTTGGATGAGGGGTCCGTTGATATCGAAAACGGCTTTATGCGCCTTATGGTTAATGACCTGATGCCGAGCGATTCCGTAAAGAGTTTTGTGCTTGAAACTCACCTCAAGCTCTAGGGATAAATGCTTCGTTTTTAGCTCGTTGAAATTGGCATAGGAATGCGGGTCTAAGGCACTTACATCGAGCGTTTCGGTGAGGGTTGCACGCGGATTTTTTTCACCTTTGCACGAACAAAGAAGCACCAAAAGCAAGAAAAACCAAATGCTATTTAAAGGAAATAAGCCCAAACTTCTCACGGTTTCTGTTTACAGCATACATTAAAACTTCCTGATTTTTCCAATCAACTTTCATGGTTTTGGGAACGGCAATCGCCGCCAAGTCCTTGCGGGAGAAAAGCGTTCTACGTTCCATATTTCCCGTGAGCAAATCTACCGATACCAAGGCCACCGCATTCTTCCAAGTGCTTACATTCAATCCATAGATCGATTTTGCGTTTCGTGCGAATAACCCCTCATCGTCGTAGTTTTTTTTGTTATCGTTGAAAAGTACATAAGCATTTTGTTGATTATTAAACCCAATAAAGGAACTATAGGGCCCTCGGTCGTTCATGGATATTTGATTTTTCGGAATCCTTCTCCCCCATAAATACGTTCCATCAGGGGCTATTTTTACGAGTACAATGTCCATGTAGTAGTAATAATAATTCACCGTGCTAATCCCGGTTCTTGAATCGTAATTGGTGAATTGCCGTTCATAATATTGCTCGAGATAACAAATTTGGCTATTATCCTCTAAGGATTGAATCTGCCGAAGCTTATACGAATAAACCTGGGGATCTTCTCCACGGTTGTTGCTTCTTCGTATTAAATGGTTCAATTGGGCATCGTTTCGGGATTCCCGCAACACTTCGGTATCAAAAGGCGAATATTTATACCCCAAAATGGTATCCAACTGTAAATTCAAATTCATGGTAAATACGCCTTCAATTCCTTGGTTAAAACCACGACCATAAAGCCCAGTCATAGATACCAACCCAGCATTATTCGAACTCATCTTCAAGTCGTCGATACGTTTATCGGCTAACTGCACCTTGAATTCTTGTAAACTGTCCTGATCGATTCGGTAAATATGTAAGGCTTTGAAGTTTTCCCAAGATCGACCAAAAAAGCGATCGTTACGTTCCTTATGTTCTGTTACTGCAATTAAATAACTTCCATTATTGGTCAGGTGATTTTGGGAAATGGTCGACATGTTCCCATCAAAGGGTAAAAAATACGCTCCGCGTTTTATTTCTCGAAAGGTAGAATCAAAAATCACATAACCGTAGAGGTCGCGATTTTCCCGACGACCCGGTATTTCATAGGTAATGGCAAGATATTGTTGGTTTTGTGACAAAAGGAGTTTAAAGTTGGGGCGGGCACCCATCCTTGGATCTTCGTAACTGCAACGCAGTTCGGAAGGGGCATTTTGTTCTCCCTCGAGGATTGTTTGACTGTAAAGGGTCATAGATGCGCCGCTTCTATCGCTCAAGAACACTTGGAAATTTCCAGCAAAATAAGCCGAGGTTTCGATGTTTGCATACCCGGTTTCTGTAACGGGTTTAATGCGTTGTTGACTTGTAAAGGAGAGTTGATTGTAGGTATTCACTCGGTAAGAACCCAGTAGGGATCCGCTATAGCGAAGGGCATAGAAATCGGCACCATGGATTGGAAGGATGTCTAATAAAGTCCCGCGTTTAGCCTCCAAAGGACCCCAACTTATCGGGAGCGATTGGGCGGAAACTCGAGCCACAAAGGATAATACAGCCCAAAAAAACAATCCAATTATATACCTACGTAATTCCATGGGGTAATGCGTTTGAGCTCTTCCTTGACTTCTTGGGTTACCTCCAGGGTTTCAATGAATTCATGCAAGGTGCCTTGAGTGATTTTAGAATGGGTCCGAGTGAGTGATTTCAAAGCCTCATAGGGTTCCGGATAATGCTCACGTCGAAGAATCGTCTGAATGGCTTCAGCAACTACCGACCAATTTTCCTCCAAATCGAGTTGAATTTTGTCCGGATTCAAGACCAGTTTTTTCAACCCTACGACCGTGGATTTTAGCGCAATCAAGGTATGGGCGAAAGGGACTCCAAGGTTTCGTAGGACGGTGGAATCCGTGAGATCACGTTGTAAGCGCGACACAGGAAGCTTTGCTGCAAAAAACTCGAAAAAAGCATTTGCTACGCCAAAATTCCCCTCGGCGTTTTCAAAATCAATCGGATTGACTTTATGCGGCATGGCACTGGAACCAATTTCTCCTGCTTTGAGTTGTTGTTTGAAATAATCCATCGAGATATACGACCAACAATCGCGGTTCAAATCGATCAATACTGTATTCATACGCTTCATGGAATCGCACAAGGCAGCTAAAAAATCATAGTGCTCAATCTGGGTGGTGGTTTGACTTCGTTGAAGCCCTAAGTTGGCAATAAATGTATCGGCAAAAGTCGCCCAGTCTATGCTCGGATAGGCCACAAGATGCGCGTTGAAATTTCCAGTTGCTCCGCCAAATTTAGCACAATGAGGTACACGTCTTGCTTCCGTAAGTTGCAGCCTTAGGCGTTCGGAAAAAACCCGGAGTTCTTTTCCCAAACGGGTGGGGGAGGCAGGTTGACCATGCGTTCTTGCCAGCATCGGAACCGAATCCCATGCTTGCGACAACCCATCCAAGGTATGGAGTAGTTCTTCAAAGGATGGAAATATACAATGGTGCAGTGCTTCTTTTAAGGACAAGGGAATCGCCGTATTGTTAATATCTTGCGAGGTAAGACCGAAATGCACAAATTCCAAGGATTGCTCAAAACCTCGAGACTTTAAGGCGTCTTTGACAAAGTACTCCACCGCTTTTACATCGTGATTGGTCGTTTGCTCGATCTTCTTGATGGCCTTAGCGTCCTCCAAACTAAAACGCTCATAGATTTCCGATAGATTCGATGCTTCGGACGCGGAAGTTTGGACGATACCTTGGGCGATTAATTCTTGAAAATAGGTTATTTCCACCTGAACACGGTATTTCAGCAGGGCAAACTCGGAAAAATACGATCCAAGTTCTTCCGTTTTTTTACGGTATCTTCCGTCAATGGGAGAAAGGGCAGTTAAGGAGGATAATTCCATCATGGTTAAAAGCCAAAGATACTGAAAATTAAACAGCTATCGCGTGTTCCCGCAATACCTCGTTGAGGGAAGTCTTTAAGTCTGTGGAGGCGGATCGTTGGCCAATGATGAGGGCGCATGGCACTTGGTAGGTACCCGCTGGGAAGGTTTTCTCATAGGTTCCAGGAATCACCACGCTTCGTTCCGGTATAACTCCCCGGTATTCCTGCGCTTCCGCTTGCGTAACATCGAAGATTTTAGTGCTTTTGGTGAGCACAACATTGGCCCCAAGTACCGCCCCTCGACCAATACGCACTCCTTCGACCACGATGCATCTGGAACCGATAAACGCATCATCCTCTACGATAACAGGCGCTGCCTGAAGGGGCTCTAGGACGCCACCAATGCCCACGCCACCGCTGAGGTGTACATTTTTTCCAATTTGTGCGCAACTTCCTACTGTAGCCCAAGTATCGACCATGGTTCCTTCATCTACGTAGGCGCCTAGGTTAACATAAGAAGGCATCAAGATAACGCCCGGGGCTAAATAAGCCCCAAATCGGGCACTCGCTCCCGGCACCACACGTACCCCAAGATCTGCGTAATTGTGTTTTAAAGGCATTTTATCGTGAAACTCAAATGGTCCCACTTCATGGGTATGCATTGATCGAATAGGGAAATACATGACCACTGCTTTTTTAATCCATTCGTTGACACGCCAAGTACCCTCCGAGTTAGGTTCTGCAACACGAATTTTGCCTTTATCTAAAGCTTCCATTACCTCGTTGATGGCCTGTTGTGTGACAGCTTCCTGGAGTAAGGATCGATTCTCCCAAGCTTGTTCAATAAGCGTTTTTGTTTCCATACTACAAAGGTATTTTAATTCTGGTGGTTCTTTCGAATTTTGTAGTGTAAAGGTCAACGAAATATAAGTATGTTTGCAATAATGCAAGCTACCAAAACTACCCCTCCCACGTTTCCAAAGGCTCAACGGTTGTTGATATTATTGACCGTGATTAACCTGTTTAACTTTATTGATCGATACGTTTTATCCGCGGTGCTGGAACCCATTAAAGACGATCTCGGAATAAAGAACGATGGAGCTATGGGACGGCTTGCAACGGCCTTCATGTTAGGGTATTTTTTAACCTCGCCCATTTTTGGCTATTTAGGAGATAAGTTATCGCGTCGAAAACTCATGGCAATTGGTATTGTGGGTTGGAGTTTGGGTACCTGCTTAACAGGCGTTGCTCAAGGGTTCGCTTTCATGTTGTTTTGCCGAATCATGGTGGGTTTAGGGGAGGCCAGTTTTGGGGCCATTGCGCCTGCCGTTATTTCCGATGCGTATCCTGCGGAACGAAGAAACAAAGCCATTACGTTCTTTTCCTTGGCGATTCCAATTGGGGCGGCGATTGGATTTGCGTTAGGGGGTGTCATTGCCGCACAGTTAGGTTGGCGAAATGCCTTTTTTATTACAGGATTACCCGGATTTCTGCTCGCAGTTGCCTTGTTTTTTGTTCCTGAGCCTGAACGGGGTTTGAACGATCCGAACGAAGTAAAAAAGGAGAAAATTTCCCTCAAAAGTATTGCAGCGCTTCTAAAAAACCGAGAATACCTTTACGTCAATTTAGGCTACGTTTTTTACACCTTTGCCATGGGGGCATTTTCCTTCTGGGGCCCGGCATTTTTACATCGTGTTCATGGGTTGAATGAGGCGGATGCTTCCTTGTTTTTAGGCCCGAGTTTGGTAGTTGGAGGAATTCTCGGAACCTTGATTGGTGGGTATTTCGCCAACCGCTGGCGCGCAAAATCTGCCGAGGGTTATGCTAAATTATTGGTGGTGTCCATGTTCTTTGCAGTTCCTTTTTCTTTCATATCCTTCCTCACGGAAAACACGTTATTGAGTATGATTAGCATCGTGTTGGCGTTGATTTTTCTCTTTCAGTCAACAGGACCAATCAATACGGTAATTCTGGAAAGTGTACCCTCGAATATGCGTGCCTCGGCCATGGCAATTTGTATTTTTATGATACACGCGTTCGGTGATTTGTGGTCACCGGAATTGGTGGGAAGGGTTTCCGATAGTTCTGGGAGTTTGCGCATCGGTATGCTCGTTCTCCCAGGAGCTTTTCTTCTAGCTGCTTTGTTTTGGGGATTCTTATATCGGGAACAACAACGAAAAGCGCGATTACCCCATTAGGGTTAACTAATCCTTAAAAGAACCGTAGCAAGTTTAAAGGGTGTCCTTTACATAATCGCTCAAGTAGGAGAACGGTTCGTTCAACGTACCCTCGAACGTAGTTTCGGTTGCATGATGGATGATTTGGTCTGGGTCGTCTACCAATAACCTCGGAAATACGTGTTTCAATAGTTCGTTGCCAAAGTCTTCGGACGCGTCTTTGGGTAACTCGCATGGGAGGTTGTCTACGGCCATGACAGCAATGGCGTCGCTCTCCATAAAATCACATTCCAATCCCGTCCATGGGTTGTAGCCGTATATCGCTGCGCCAATTTTCGAAGGTCGAATGGTGCTCGCAATGGGGCCATTTACATCACACGAAATATCCGCAATGACTTTCAACCTCGGGCTGTTTTGTAAATCTTCACGGGTTAATAATACCGCTGAACGGTTGTCCCAATAGTGGCATGGAATGTACATGTCCGTGGAAGGGCTGAAGTTTCGTATCATGGAAAGATAACCCTCGGGATTCGAGTAAAAATCCGATTTATCAAAAGTCCCACTTGCCGTTTGAAAATAATCCTCTGCTTCAAGATGCGTATAAACAGGTTCATCGAATTCTTGACGTAAATACTCTTCAGGTGTCACTTCTTTGATCGGCAAGAGATTCATGATTTCACCAGCACCATGGCCCACTCGGCCATAGCCACTCAACAAGCATCGAAAATTTCTCGGAAGGATCACTTTTTTCAATTCTGCCTCGACTTCTTCCCGATTCAAGCAGGTGTGTGCTGGCTTTAATTCATATAGTTTATGTTTTAACCCATATGTCAAAAATCCATTATAGCAACCCACAATTCCAGCGTAACGCCCGAAACCTATCAACCGATTTCGGTATTTATCACGAATTACCTCATAGTCAATGAGCCGAATGCGATGGGCCAAGATGGCTTTTAATAATGCTCGGTTATACGGCTGTTTTTTGAAGGTATGAGAGAAGAACATGAATGTTTTGTGAGGAATCAGCGCATCAATGGGAACTTCCTTCACCCCAAGGATGATGTCGCAGTGGTGGAGATCGTCCACAACGGATACACCCTGACTGAGGTACGCTTCATCCGAAAAAGTACGGATGGGGCTGCTTTGCACGTACACTTCAACGTGCGGGAACATGGTTGCAAGCGTTGCGCACTGTGACGGGGTGAGCGGCGCTCTAAAATCAGGAGGAACTTTACCTTCCCGAAGGACACCTATCCGTATTTTTTCCATTATAGATATTTTTTTAAGTAAGCATCAATAAATTCTCGAACACATCCTTTTCCTCCCGGGGTGGAAAGAATAATCGAGCAAATTGCTTTTACCTCGGTCACTGCATCCGCTGGACAAACCGCTAAACCTACTTGATGCATGACTTCCAAATCATTGATGTCGTCGCCAATCATGGCCACCTTGCTCAGTTCTATGCCCAGCTCTGCACACCATTGCTTCAACACTTCAAGTTTCGGTTGTTGTCCCACATAACACCGCGAAATTCCAAGCAATTCGGCTCTTTTTTGCACCATGTGTTGGGTGAATCCGGAGGAAATAATTCCAATGGGAAAGCCTTTTTTTGTTAAGCCAAGAATGCCAAGTCCGTCTTTCGTATGGAATTGTTTCATTTGGTCCCCGGACTCCGTCCAATACATCCCTCCGTCGGTCATGACACCATCCACGTCCAAAATGAGCAGTTGAATGCTTTTTAATTTTTTTGCCAAAGATTCCTCGTGAAACAGCGGTTTGAACAACAAGGCCATTAAATCGAGGGAATATTCCTCTGCGATGGCCTCCAAATCGAAGAGGGTTAATTCGCGCACTTCATCCACTTCCAAATCGGCGAGAAAATCGTTGTAATGCAATCCATGTTTTGCACACAATCCTTTGATATTTTGTTCTAACATCATCCTACTATTTGATATCCCACAGCGGCGGCAACGGGCTTTAATTCATGGTATAATTGTTCAAAAGCTTCATAGGTCAGTTGTTGCGAAGCGTCGGATTTGGCCACTTTGGGGTTAGGGTGGGTTTCAATGAGCAAACCGTCAATTCCCATGGCTACGCACGCCTTGGCCAGTGAAGCAACCCCATAAGCGTAACCCATCGCATGCGAGGGATCGAGAATTACCGGTAAATTGGTGTGTTCTTTTAGCCACGCCACGCCACATAAATCGAGGGTAAAGCGCGTTCCTGTCTCAAAGGTCCGGATACCCCGTTCGCAAACCATGACGTTGGGGTTACCCCCTGACAATACAAATTCTGCCGCTTGTACGAGTTCTTGAAGGGTAGTTCCGAATCCGCGTTTAATGAGAACAGGTTGTTGAATTTTTGCACAAGCTCGCAGAATTCCTTGGTCGTACATGGCTTTAGCGCCAATCTGAATGATGTCCGTATGCTCGATAATTTCTTGAATGTGGGTAGCGTCGCGTGCTTCGGTAATCACGGTGAGACCATACTTTTCCCGCATTTTAGCCAGCAGTTGAAGGCCTTCGAGCCCCATGCCTTGAAACGAATAGGGACTTGTTCGGGGCTTGTAGGCGCCCCCGCGAAGGGTATTGAGCCCGAGTTTTTGGAGCAGCTGTGCAGCACTTTCAATTTGCTCCTCGGATTCTACGGAACACGGACCTGCGATGAGTACGGTGTTTCGTGTGGTCCCTCCAATGCGCGTGTTGCCAAACGATAGGGTTCGGGTGGTGGCTTGATATTTTCGGCTGGAGAGTTGCATATCGTTGGGGAATTCCCAAGAGGATACTGTGTGGTTAACCAAATTTTCGGGAACGCTTTTTACGGAGGATCCGGTAATTAACACATGCGTTTGATCGAAAAGATAAAATGCTTGGTGTTCGGCCGCTAAGGCTCGTGCTTCAGTTTCGGATAAGTCGGATTTTAAATGTAGAATCATAGTTCGCCTTTAATCAGGTTGGTAAAGTTAAGGATTCCCACGGCCTCGTTTTGAGAGGAGACCACGGGGAGGTACATCACAGGAAAAGGGGCTCGTTTGAGCATTTTTAAGAGGTCATAAACCGAATGGCTCGCTTGAATGGTCAGCGGTTGGTAATTTATCATGCCTTCGGGGCTTATGGCTTCTTGCGTTCGAAGTTGGTGCAACAATGCCTTGCGGATATCGGCGCTGGAAACAATGCCCTTTAATGTGCCGTCTGCGTTGGTTACCAAACAGAAACCTAATTGTCCCACATCAATGGTTTCGAGAATGGATCGTGTGGTGCAGTTCACGAAGGAAACTTTCGGACACTCTTCCAGCGGAATCATAAAATCTTCCACGCGAAAGGAGGAGGCCGTGTTGCGCACCGTTAAGTTCATCAGCGCATGGCCAATGCTTGGCCCTTTGAACAGGTAGGATCCGGAAACGGCTGTGCTCACGCCCATGTTGCGAAGAATGAAGGACACTTCTCCGTTGACACCGCCGTCCACATGAATCGATTTATGGGGATAACGCTTTCGGAAGGTGCGTATTTTTTTGAAATTCTCTTGGTTGAAAGTGCCCCCTGATTGCCCGGGAACGGTGGCCATAATGAGGATGAAGTCGCAATCGGAAAAGGCATCGAAGGCATCGACTGGCGTAGGAGTTGTGATCGCAACTCCTTTGGCGGCGCGCAATTCTTTTGGCCATACCAAAGGTTCCTCCAAGGGTTCCACTTGGAACGTGACATATTCTACCGGTACTTCGAGTAATAAAGGAAAGAAACGGGATGGGGTGGAGGTAATGATATGCAAATCAACCGGGATACGGGTCCATTTTCGCAAGTGGACGATATCGTCAAAAACGGCCAAGTCATCGTTGCAATCCACGTGAAGCAGGTCAACCTGGTGTGCGTCGAGTTCAGCAATGGTTTGCGCCAAATCCTTGCGGGCATCGCTGTAGATGGAAGCAGATATTTTCATCGCTTCAAAGGTAATTATTCTGATGCGAGGAAAACGTTAATTGCATTTTCCTTTGGTAGATTTTGTTTGATAACCTATTAATTGAATTACCGCATAATTTTGGTAGGTGGTTTCATTAATCCGTTCCGAAATTAACGAGTTAAGAATCGGTTCATTTTTTTCGTGAAACACAGGTTATTTTAACGATTTGACCTGCCATGCATATGGAACTTCCCTCAAAAGGCTCATAGGTAAAATAAAAGAGCTTATTCCCTTTGGGCAGTTGCGTCGTAAAATCACCCAGGTTTACCGGTTCGAAAGTTTTCTCCTTGGTTGCAATGACCCATCCGCAACCGTCTAAGCCCACCAAGTTTTTTATTTTCCCCTTCACAGCATTCGGACAAGACATTTGCTTCGCACAACTTGTCAAAACGAGAAACCCCAAAACATAAATCCATTTCATAGGTTAAAAATAGTAAATTTCATGTTGAAAGTATCAATGTCTTACTGGACTTTAGGACATTAGGACATTGGAACTTTTGGACATCGGGACATTGGGACGTAAGGATTTAAGAATGCAAGTTCCTGGAAAGCGGCCCTTCGATACGTCCGCCGCGGCGGACTACTCAGGGACCGCTTTAACTCAAAAAAATATACATCTAGTGCGGTACCTGAGTCCGCCGAGGCGGATCGAAGCGCGCACCCATAGAAATTCAATAATCACCGAAACGCTCATCAGGATTGAAGCCTGCCGAAATTTTTGCCACTTGCACGCACCCTGAGTAGTCCGCCGCGGCGGACGTATCGAAGGGTGCGCAATATCTTAGCGTCTTAACGTCTTAATGTCTTAGCGTCTTAACGTCTTAATGTCTTAACGTCTTAATGTCTTAACGTCTTAATGTCTTAATGTCTTAACGTCTTAATGTCTTACCATCCCCAAAAAAAGAAGGGTAAGCTACTTTTATCGCACCGCTACAACCTCATACCTTTGCTACGTTCCCGTCCTGGAGGATTCAGAGGGAGCTGGTCGTAAAAGACTTACCCTGCACAAATATAATCTCTTTTTCCTGATTTGAAAACTTCTTAGGCTAGCAAGAATCGGAGGGTTGTTTCACAAACCAAGTGCAAATGCTCTGGCAAGGCAGGTGCAAGCCATGGGTGTTTCCCGCCGAACACATGGTCGCCCCCCTCGATGACCACGAGTTGCGTGCCGCTCCAGGAGGCCAGTGCCTTGCCTTCTTCTATGGAGACTGCGCTGTCTTGATCGCCGTGGAGCACCAACACCGGAATACGCAGGGATGCCATAGCTTCTTGGATATGCAAACGGCTTTGGTGGGCCTTGTAATCTTCGTAAAGGCTGAAGTTTTGGGGTAGGTATTGCCGCAAACGGCCGTTTATCACCTCGCGAATCCCTGCTTGTTTCCATGCATCAAGCGCCGCACCGCTGGGAAAACGGCTACCAATGTCCGAAATCGATGCCCATAGCACCACCTTGTTGGGGGGAGAATCCTGTGCGTACAAAAGGCTCGCGCCACCGCCACGTGAATGCCCAAGGGTAAAAATGGCTTTCGGCTGAATCATCGCTGTTACGTGTTGTACAAAACACGCTATATCCTCCACTTCTTTCGAATACGTGTTCTGCGCAAAGGCTTCCAAGTCGGGGAAATCCAGCGCATCTTCGATGGTCCCGCCGTTGTGGCTTAGGTTGAATTTCGCGAACGCAAAACCGCGCTGCACAAAAAAGTCCGAAACGAG